>NZ_JADMVE010000006.1:18608-282208 GCF_015547515.1 Eubacterium sp. 1001713B170207_170306_E7 | reverse complement strand
TCGATGTAGGCCCTCTCGCTGTCTATAAACGTAATGTCTGTGTTTCTGAAGGTGTTTAAACTGCATTTAATCTCCATGTCTCTCTCCTTATGCTAAATTATGAATGTAAGTTTCAATGGTTTCTGCAAGCTTGCCGGCGCTTAAGCCATAATAATCCAAAAGCTCGCGGTAAGGTCCTGTCTGGGTAGAGCCTGCCTCGATGCCCAGCACATGCACGGGTGCGCAGTGCGGCATATCGGCCAAAAGCTCCAGCACACTGCTCCCAAAGCCGCCGGTGGTGATGTGCTCCTCAACCGTGCACATAAGGCGGCAATTTTTATAGGCATCGCGGATCAGCTTTTTATCCAGCGGCTTAACGGTTGTAAAATTGAGCACCTTAACCTTATAGCCCTTTTCGGCCAGCCTTTTTCCTGCCTCCAGCGCGTCCATGCTCAGTGTTCCCGTGACCAGGATAACCACCTCATCACCGGTGTCTAAAAGGCTTTCACCCCTGCCGATTTCAAAGCTGCGCTTCTCTGGGTCCACTGGCATTTCCATGGCGTTTCTGGGCATACGGATATAGACAGGCCCCTTACAGGCCACGGCCTTTCTGAGTGACATCTCTACCTCGTAGCCGTCACCTGGATTAAAGATCACCATATTGGGCACGGTTTTCAAAATGGACATATCCTCCAGCGCCTGGTGGGTAGAGCCCAGATTGGAATGGGACAGGCCGCTGCTTGAGCCGATAATTTTGACGTTCATGTTGGAATAGCCCACATCGTTTCGGATCTGCTCAAAGCACCGCATGCTGATAAACGGCGCAATGGCGGATACCACCGGCACTCTTCCGGATTCCGCCAGACCGGCACAGATGCCGATGGCGTCCTGCTCGCTGATCCCAACCTCTAAATACTGCTGGGGCAGCGTGTCCTTAAAGGGATTCATGCCTGAGCCGGCGCCGGAATCACAGGACACCGCCATAACGCGTTCGTCTGCTTTCCCGATTTCCAGAAGCACCTCGCCAAAAACATCTCTTGGATTCTGTTTTGTTCCTGCCATTATGACCACCCCTTTGCTTCCTGATAGCTGCGTAAATCTTCCAATGCCTGTCTGGCTTCCTCTGAATCCTTTCCCGGGTTCCAGTGGTGGTACTTCACGTTGTTTTCCGCAAAGGACATTCCTTTGCTCTTGATGGTATTGGCAATAACCATTGTTGGTTTTCCAGCTTGAGCGGGTGTCTGTTCAAAAATTTTCAGCATGGCCGCCACATCGTGGCCGTCCACAACTTCAACAGCCCACCCGAAGCTTTTGTATTTTTCCGCAAGATCCGCGCTGTTAAGCACTTCTTTCGTCGCGCCATTGATCTGCAGGCCGTTGCGGTCAATAACCGCAACCAGATTATCAAGCTCATGGTGCGCTGCAAACATTGCAGCCTCCCAGTTAGAGCCTTCTCCCTGTTCACCGTCGCCCATCAGGACAAACACACGGTTGTCATGGCTTTTAAGCTTTGCGTCCAGGGCCATACCGCAGCCAATGGGCAGGCCATGTCCCAGAGCACCGGAGCTGAAATCCACCCCCCGGAACTTTTTCATATCCGGGTGTCCTGGCACGATCGTGCCCAGATGATTATAGCTGTGCAGTACCCGCTCACTCTCAAATCCTTTTTCAATCAGCGTCCCATATAACGCCAGGCACTTATGCCCTGCGCTCAGAATAAGGCGGTCTCTTTTTTCCCATTTGGGTTTATTGACATCAACCTTCATCACCCCAAAGTACAGGGTCGCCAGAATATCGGTGCAGGAAAGGGACGGCCCGGCATGACCATCCCCATTCTCAATAATGGTTTTTACAATATCGTTTCGGATATTAAATGCCTTTCTCTCAATTAATTCGACTTTGTCCACAAGTAATTCCCCCTCGGTCATCATTAGTGGTCATGACCAGTTAAGACTAGTATAGTTCCTGTGAAACCGTTTGTCAACTCTTTTTACGCCCATAAATTTGTCTATCTTTTAACAAGATTAACTGGTCATGTCCTTCTGAGAGGTAATCTGGTGCTTTTTCTTTTAACCCGTCATGATGTAAAATTTTATAGAAGCCGGCATTAAGCTTTTAAGCTTTTTATTAAGAAAAGAGGACCGGTAAGCCTTACCGGTCCTCTTGGAAATTTTTATTTAGCAGCAGCAATCCAGATCGTTGCCGCATTTACAATTTGACATTTTCTTTTGCATGATGGTTTTAACCAGCTCCTCCTGGCTCAGTCCTGCCCAGTCCAGCAATTCCTTATTGGAGGGGTATTCACCGCTTTTGACAATCCTGCCGTCCAGCATCACTGCCGGCAGAGCCTTAACCCCTTTTTCGTCAATCAGCTGTTTAAGCTCAGGCTTCTCCTTATAAAGCGAGGGCTCCTGCATGGGATTATAGCGGATAATATCCTTCCCGGCCATTTTCAGATTTTCTAACATGGTGGTAATACGCATGTACTCTTTATTGCCCATGGGCTCGCACTCTCCTGCGTAGCACTGGATATCCGGATCGAAAATTTCTATATGATGCATCATTTATGACACCTGCTTTCGTTTTTCTTTCTAGATACCCCAAAGTGAGCGTCTAAAACCCTGTTCCAATTCTTTTAAGCCTCGCCCGCTCCTCCGAACATCTCCTCCAGCTTGTTGAGCGGAAAAGGAGTTCTCGCCAGCGGCTTAACGGCGATGGACATCAGCAGCGCCGGGTTATCATCCGCCGCGATGCGGTTTGAGCTCAGCGCGCCGCACAGGCGGCACCGGTGTATAATGGCCCACTCGCCGTTTTTCCGAACCCACACGCTCACCGGCTCCATGACGCCATGGCACAGGGATGCGCGGTCTCCGGGCCTGTTGTCGACATGGAGGCTTGACAGGCATTTGGGGCAATGGTTCCTGTGCTGGCTGCCGGCTCCCTCTGGCGCGACTGGGGCTCCGCACACCTTACATACAAAGCTCTCGGCGCAGGCGGTATGCCTGTAGTCGGCCTGCATTGCTGCTTTGGGCTTTTTCCCTGACATACCCTGATAGGCGTCGTACCGCTCCCGTTCAATCCGGGCCTCCCGAAGGGCCTGTATTACCGCGCAGCCCTCTTCGTGGGTGTGCGTACAGCTGCTGAAGCCACAGGCAGCGGCCAGCCCGGCGATTTCGGGAAATACCGCGTTGCGTTCGTCTGCTGTGATTTCCTCCAAGGCAAAATCCCGAAAGCCCGGCGTATCAATCAGCCATGTGTTTTGGGGACCGGCCTCCAGCTGGCTGGTGTGTGTACCAGGAAGCTTTCCAGGTTTTTTTTCATTTTCCATGAGTCTGGTCAAAATCTTTTGGATCAAAGCCGACTTACCGCAGGAGCGGTCACCAACGACCACCCCTGTTTTGCCAGACACTGCTTTTGTCAGCGCCTCCAGCTCCGCCCCCTCAGACCCGGTAAAGACAAGATCTGCCGTTTCCCGATAAAGCGCTATTTTATTCTCAAGCAGGCTTCTTTCCCGCTCGCTGATCAAATCCCATTTACTGATCAGAATAAGGATCCTGATTCCGGCCCGCCGGGCCGCGATGCTGGCCGCCTCCAGATAGCCGGCCTGATGCCGGAGATACTCTGCTGTCACAATGACTAAAAGGTAGTGCACATTGGCCGCTACCAGTACCGATTCTCCCGGCGAACGCCGGTTGCCCCGGAACACCGCTGTTTCTCTGGGCAGGACAGCGGATAATTGGTACATCTGGCTGCCGGCCGGGCTTACAGCCACCCGGTCTCCCACCGCCAGCGCATTCTTTTCAGAAACCAGCGCCTGCGGCAGCAGGCAGCTTACAAGCTTATCACCTGCCAGCACCTGGGCCTGCTTATTCATAATTTTAACAACGGTTGCCTCTATTGTATCTGCTCCGATGTATTTTATCGGATCATTCTTTTTTATCTGTTTCTTTTTCATTTCATTTCTCCAATCTGTTTCAGAAAATACTTTTTGCCCCAAAAGCATTATACCGGCTGTTTTACCAGCCCGGCAACCGCCTTTATTTTTCTGAAACAAAAAAGCGCCGTTTGGTTTTTTAAACCCGGCGCTTCTGTTACTGGTTTTCCAGTTTACATTTTGCAATAATTTTCTGTATACTCTTCGGCGACAGGAAATAGGCTTCTGAAAGGCCCGAGACTGGCGTTCCTTCAAGGTACTGCCTGTAAATCTCCCGGTTTCTCAGAAGTGTTTCCTGCTTTCGATTGGTATTCTGCCCCCAGACCTTTCGGTTTTTCTCTTTTCTGGGCACATAGATATATTCTCCGTCAATATAGTCCTGAATTTTGTCGACGAGTTCTTTTGGCAGCACGTCGCCTGCCTTTATATAGCTCATGTTGCTCCTCCTAATTTATTTTTTTAGGATTAAGCAAGGGCTATACGCGTATCATTAGTCTGATGCCGTGCGATAGCCCCTGCTATGCACAACGATCCGAGTGATATTTCATAAAGCATTTCCTTTCATTTATAAGCTGGAATACAAAAAGCCCGCAGAAAACACACCACACCTGTAAAAGTGCAGAACGCTCCTGCGGGCAAAATAAATCAAATATAAAACCACAGAACAGCAAAAGCCGTTGTGCCGTCATGATTTGATGATATGAAGCAGTCTGTCTGGTATGTTTCTAAAAAGGGCAGCAAAACAAAAGGGGCCTTCCCCATCACAGCTGTACCCTTTCAACTGTATTTAGTTGAGAACCTCATAAACAGACAAAACCGACATCAACACACCTCTTTCACTCATTTTTCTAAATTATAACATCCAGGCCTTCCCTTGTCAAAGCTTAAATCTTTGCCGCGATGCACGCCATCCGCTCGGCCTCCTCCACATAAACCAGGTGCAGGGCTGTGCGGTACACGGCGCTCAGTGTTTCTTCGCTGAGTATCTCGTTGACGGTTCCGGTTACCATGCGCCCGTCCCGGTCCAGTATGCCTGCCTTTCCCTCCAGAAGAATCGGCTGGTCCGGATTGTGGGTTGTCATGATCACCGCATAGTCACGGCCGCACAGTTTTTTGATAAGCCGCATAATATTCAATTGGTTTCCATAGTCCAGCGCTGAGGTCGGCTCGTCAAAAAGAATGATTTCCGGCTGCTGCACAATGGCTCTGGCAATGCACGCCTGCTGCTTTTCACCACCGCTGATCTGGGTGCAGAGGCGGTGGGCAAGATGCTCAATGCCGAGCAGGGCAATGGTTTCATCGACAATTTCATAATCCTTTTTCTTTGGCGTCACCAGCATTCCCACATGGGCGGCTCTCCCCATGGCGATGTAATCCCTGACTGAATAGCCATAGGTGATCTCGGTGGTCTGGGGCACATAGGCGATTTTGAAGGCCGTTTCCCTGGCGCTCATTTTGTCCAGGCGCACGCCGTCCACCAGTATCTCGCCTTCGGTCAGGGATGTCAGGTTTGCCAGGGCGTTGAGAAGCGTTGATTTGCCTGCCCCGTTTGGCCCGAGGATGGTAAAGATTTCGCCCTTGTCCAGCGCAAACGAAATACCGCTGAAAACATTCTGCCTTGTCGGATAAGAGAATCCCGCGTTTTTCACTTCCAGTAATGCCATATCACTCACTCATCCTTTGCTTGATCAATACCCAGGTGAAAAAGGGCGCCCCGATAAAGCCGGTTAAAATGCCAAGGGGTAGCTCGCCCCCGGTAAGGGTCCGGGCAAGGGTATCAATAATGATCAGAAACCCGGCGCTGAGCAGGGTGGTAACCGGCAGCAGCCGCACATTGTTGCTGCCCACCACCATTCTGCCCAGATGCGGCATCACAAGCCCGATCCATCCGATGGTTCCGCTCATACATACCGCCGAGGCTGTCAGCACCGTTGAGCAGATTATGGCAATCCCTCTTTCAAAGCGCAGATTAACCCCCAGAGAACGCGCCTCATTATCCCCGAGGGACAGGATGTTAATCCGCCAGCGCATGACAATGAGCACCGCGCCGCTGATGATCATAATCGGCGCGATCGCAAAGATCGTGGGATAGGTGACCTTCGCGATGCTCCCCAGCTGCCAGTAGGTCATATCCGGCAGCTGTGTGTCGGTGTCTGCGATGTATTTTGTCAGGCCGATGATGGAGTTCATAAACCCGCCCACAATCACACCAGCCAGCACCAGCATCATGGTGGAGTTGCGGTGCATCAGCTTTGGAATGGAGGTCGTGACAAATACCGTCAGAAGCCCGCCCGTAAAGGCCAGCACCTGTGTCATTCCGCTCCCCAGACTCATGAGAATCGCAACCGCGGCTCCCACACAGGCTCCGGCGGAAACACCCAGAAGGTCCGGGGACACCAACGGATTTTTAAACATTCCCTGATAGGTGGCTCCGGCCAGCGCCAGGGAGCCGCCAACCAAAACAGCTGCCAGCACACGCGGAAGCCGCAGGTTGATGATGACATCATACATGGTTTTATCCCAGGTCGGGGTGATGGGAAAAACCTGTGCCAGCAGGATTTTCACCGCCTGCATCACCGGCACATAATAGCGTCCAACACACAGCGCCGTCAGAATAAGCGCGATTACGATAACCGCCGCCAGTGTCAAAACCAACCCCAGCGGCCTGTCTTCCGGATTTTTTACCTTGTTTTCTTTTATATCTCTCGCCATACAATTTTGTCCTTTGATTTTCAAAAAGCCGCCGATCACTCGGCGGCTTTGACGGTTTCTTCTTTTTCGTTATGTCTTGACCTGTGGTTCTCAAATGGGCTTAGCGGCCGTCTGGGGCATTTTTGCCTGCCAAAATCGCATCCGCATATTCATCGGAGAGCTCATAGCCCAGATAATCCTTGTAGAAAGAAATGGTTTCTTTTTTCATGTCAATGTCTTCAAATTTATCCGGGTATAAGGTTTTTGCCACCCAGAGTACCTGCAGGGCAGACTCCGAACCAAAGCGGTCCCACTGGAAGGTTCCCTGCGGATTGCGGTAAACCTTGCCGTCCTGAACAGCCTTCAGGTTTGCCAGTGAGGCGTCGCTCATCAAAGCGTCATAGGCATCTGCCTGTCCTGTTCCGCCGACAATGATCACATCCGGATTGATACTCAGGAACTGCTCCGGTGTAATTTCCTTGCTCATGCCCTGGAGAATGCCGTCGGTGGACAGCTTGCCGCCAGCCATGGTCAGCCATTCTTCCTGCATTGTGCCGTTTCCGGTTGTTTTATAAGGGCTTGTGCCGCTCTGTCCATCGACATAGTGCACGACTGGCTTGTCCTCATCCTTTATGTCTTTTAAGCGGTCCTGAACCAGCTTGATATTTTTTTCCAGATATTCAACGTATTTGTCTGCCCGTTCCTTTTCACTGCTGCCCAGGGCTTCGCCGGTTTTCTGAACCGATTCCTTCAGACCATCATAGTTGTTGAACATCATACACGCAGCGTTGAGGCCAGCAGCCCGGTAGGCTTCAGCATCCTCATCGCTGGAGGTGATGACCAGGTCCGGCTTCAGATTTAACAGCTCTTCTGCCGTGATATCGCCGTTTCCGCCAACGGTTTCTTTTTCCATAATGGCCGGATTGACAATCTGCATCCATTTAAAGCTTGGTTTTTGCAGTGTTGCCATATAGGCTGTCTGTTTGTCCTGCGCGCCCAGCGCAATCATGATCTGGTTGCTGGACGGCCATAGGTTAATGACCGATTTCACTTCGGCCGGGATCGTTACCTCGACACCCGACATATCGGTAATGGTGCGGTCACCGCCTGTATTCTCAGATTCGGCTGTGCTGCCGCCGTTCTGCGAACAGCCGGCTGCGGTAAAGCTGAGCAGAACCAGCACCAGCAGTACAGATAGGGCTTTTTTAAAATTTTTCATTTCTCACATCTCCTTCTTTCCCTATGTTTTTATATACAAAAACGGACATATTCCGCATAAGAATATGCCCGTTTGGTATCAAACAGTTCAGTGCACTCTTCTCAAATACGGAAAGCACAGGCGTTTCCCCCTGCACTCATCGGTCCACAGCCATGGGAATTCCTTTAGGCCTTCGGACTCGAATGCTTATTTCATTTTAAAGTTCCAGTTTTCCCGGTTTCCACCACATGACATAGGACTCGGTCTCGCGCCGGAAGGATACGCCGCCGCCAGGTAAATCCGTAAGCCACGCATCCACGTTTCTCCTGAAAATTTCTTCCCGGTCCCGGGGTACCGGGTGCAGGGTTCTCAAGTCATCATAGGCGGCTTCGCGGTTCTCGTAATCACAGTGGAAGCCATCGGTGACCACTTTAACGCTTGGGTTTACACCCATATCGTAGAGTAAATTGAAATTCACATTGTATCCGAGCAGACGGTTCATCGGAGGCATTGGCCTCAGCGCATCATCCACCCCATAAAACAGAGCGTCATGCACCTCCTTCAGGCTGGGACTTTTTGTCCAGCAGAGGATAAAGACATACTTGTCTGCCAGTGCGTTCAGCTTTATGAGATCTGCCAGCGCCGTTGTGCGCGACGCGATGACGACATCGTGTTTTTCGATATTCTCACCAGGCTTTACATCATCCCAGTTTAAAAGCCGGGTGGTCAGATTTGAAGCACCGGCAGCGTCGGCGTTTTCCTGGCATTTTGCCAGCATCTGTGGGGCCACATCCAAGCTCGTGACGCTTTTTGCCATCGCGGCGGCTGGCACCGAGAGACGGCCTGGTCCACAGCCGACATCTAAGACAGTGTCATCCTTTGTAATGATCATGGCGTCCAGCTGATTTTGGGTATACTCTCTTTCCAGCTGAGCCATTTTATTGTACATTTGAGCGGCAGCGCCCCACATTTTAGCGGGATCGCTGTCCATGGGCCCGGCCTTGGCGGCCGGACGGCTTAACTCTGAAAGCGCTGCCCAATTCAATAATCCGTTCATCATTTCACCACATTTCCCTGTTTTTCACGATAAGCACAGCTTATTCTGAAAACAATTACCACTTCATTCTATCGCGTTTTTTCAGGATTGTCCAGAAGGTTTCCCCTGAAAACAATTTTTTACCCTATTTTTTCATTCTCTTTAAACTTCTGTCATTCTTTCCAACGCTTTAGCAACCGTCTGAAAAATCCGCTCATTGGATGGCATGCGGTTGGGCGCTTTGCCCGCTTCATTTTCGACAAAAATACAGCCGTCGTCCTTCAGCGTCTGAATGTTCCGCTGTACGCTGGGCTTGCCATACATCATTGGGTTAATGTTGTTGGCAAATACAATGGGTCCCGTGGTGGATAAAATGGTCGTGGTCAGCAGGTTATCGGCAATGCCGTTGGCCGCCTTGCCAATGGTGTTTGCAGAGGCTGGAGCGATCAGCAGCAAATCGGACTGATCGGAGGTTCTGTGGCCAGGGTCCCATACCTTTGGCTCTTCAAACTGGTCGATTTCAACCGGATTTCCTGATGCACGCCGCAGTGGAAGCGGGGTAATAAAGTGAAGGGCATTCGGGGTCAGCATGACCTTTACCTCTGCTTTTTCATCCCGCAGCATACGGATCAGCCCGGGAATCTGGTCAACCGGAGTACAGGCCGTAATCCCAATGGTTATGTTTCTTCCATTTAACATTTTCATTTCTCCTGTAAGCATCTGAATTTTATTATTTATTATAGCATAAGCGGTTCAAAAGGTATAATACACCCGCAGGCTTACATAAAAAAGCACCCTCATAACCGAAAGGGTGCTCTGCTATAATTCTCATTCCATCTTTAGTTTCACGATTTTTTGCGGAGATACGCATAATAGTAGACACAGGGTACAATGATGGCGCCGCCGATAATGTTGCCGAGCGTAACCGGCAGCAGATTATTCAAAAACATCTGTCCCCAGCTGACGTCCGCGCCTAAGAAAATACCAAGCGGAATATAGGTCATATTGGCCACACTATGCTCAAAGCCCGAAAAGACGAAAAGCATAATGGGGAACCAGATCGCAAAGATTTTACCGATCATGTCCTTTGATCCTGCCTGCATCCAGCACGCTAAAACAACTAAAATATTACATAGAATCCCACGGATGAGCGCTGCCGAAAAAGACATCCCGACCTTTGCCTGCGCAACAGCCAGCGCCTTGTCCAGAACAGCGTCAGCATAAAGGCCGCTTTTGGCCAGCACAAAGGCCAGCAGGATCGAACCGATTAAGTTGCCGATATAGACAACCACCCAGTTTGTCAGAAGTCCCTTGACGGTGATTTTTTTATCCATCAGGGCCAGCGTCATTAAATTGTTGCCTGTAAACAGCTCTGCCCCGCATAGAATAACCATCATCAAACCTGCCGGGAAAACCGAAGCCCCCACCAGCTTAGCGATCATGGCCTCACCTAAAGCACCTTTGCCTATTCCTGTCGCCAGTAAAAAGCCGTGGGCGCCAAAGCCGATAAAAATACCTGCAAAAATGCCGAGAACCAGCATTTTACCGATGGATAGGGACGCTTTTTTTACACTATTCCCAACCCATACTTCTCCAATCTCCGCCGGAGAAAGAAAACCATTCATTTCACACACCTCCTGAATATTTTATTTTAAAATTATATCATAACTTTAAGTTTTATTAAAATGTAAATTTTTACTCTTTTTAACCTATTTTTTATATTTTATGCGTTAAAAATCAGCAATAAATTACTCTATTGTTACTTTTCGAGAACTTTTCGTAAGTTAATTATCAAACAAACTTATATTTTAAAACACAAAAAGCAGAACCGCATGGTCCTGCCCATTCAGCAAAAGGTTCAAAGGGCCGCCGAGGATGCGACGGCCGTTTGACTTGGTAGATTATATAGCTTAGCGCTCTCTGTCTAAACGACAAAAAGCAGCAGGAGCTCATCGGAAATAACCGTTTTCTAAAAACCCACTAAAAAAGGGCATACTTCACCCGTGTCGAAGTATGCCCCTAAAAATTTTCAGGAATCATCTGCACTCTTCTCAAACACGGAAAGCATATCCGTTTCCAGATATACTCATCGGTCCCCGGCCATGGGGGCTTCACTTCCTTTAGGCCTTCGGACTCGAATGCGGTTATTTATTTGTTTACTTCTTTCAGATAAGCTGAAAGAAAGTTACCCTTATTATAAAACATTTCCCTTGCGAAGTCCAGTATTTTCTTTCAGACGCTTTCAAATAAAATACTGTGTACTATTGACATACTGTGTATAACACACTATAATGTGATTAACAGCAAATTGAGGAGGAACACCATTGGATAAGGACAGTGTTTTATCAAGCATGGTTTCAGAGCTGCGCCGCGGAACGCTGGTGCTCTGCGTGCTGAGCCAGCTAAAAGCCCCGATGTACGGTTACAGTCTCGTAAACACGCTCAACGAAAAGGGAATCGTGGCGGAAGCCAATACCCTTTATCCCCTGCTCAGACGCCTCGAAAGCCAGGAGCTTCTCGTGAGCTCCTGGCAGACAGACGGGCCGAAGCCGCGAAAATATTACCAGACCACCGAATTTGGTAATGAGATCTGCCAGCAGTTAAAACGGCATTGGGACAAAACCGTCAACAGCATTAACCAAATTTTTGAGGAGGACGCAAAATGAAAAATGAACTGATCGACCGCTATGTTTACGCGGTGACAAGGCGGCTGCCCGCCAGGCTCCGAAGTGATATTGATAAAGAGCTGCATTCGCTCATTGAGGATATGCTGGAGGCCCGGTGCGATGGCCTGAAGCCTGAAGACCGTGATGTCCGGGTGGTTCTCACAGAGCTGGGAACACCGTCTGAGCTCGCGGCGAAATACATGCCGGAGGGACGCGACCACCTGATCGGCCCTGCCTATTACAGCCAGTATAAAATGGTCACCGGTATTGTTTTAGCCTCTGTGGCCTTTGGGCTTGTGCTTTCCGGATTCATCTCATTCTTCCAGGACAGCCACGAGGCTCTGTATATCACCCTCTTCTCATGGCTCGGCACACTGGTCACCGGACTCATCGCTGCCTTTGGCGCGGTTACCTTTATTTTTGCAGCCTTTGAACGAAAAAACGTCGCCCTCACCTTTGGCGGCAACGACCTTGACAGCCTGCCGCCGGTTCCTGAAAAGAAATCCGTCATCCCAAAGGGTGAGCCCATTGTGGGGATTGTTTTTTCCGTGATCTTCTGCGTCATTTTTCTGGCCGCACCTCAGATTATCTGTGTAAAATTCGGCGAGGGCCAGCCCTTTATCCCTGTGTTTAACGTAGACCTCATTCACCAGCTGTGGTATATCTTTGTTGCTCTCACCATCCTCGGTATTGCGAGGGAGAGTTTTAAGCTCTACGAAGGCCGGTACACTAAGAGGCTGGCAATCGTCACCGTTGTCACTGATATTCTGAGCGCAGCTCTGACCTTAGTCCTTCTATCCAGCCAACAAATTTTAAACAGTGCTTTTATCACTGAGGCTTCTCCCAGCTTGTCAAACGGGGTAGTCACAGGCATTTTAACCTATTTTAACCTGTTCTTTATGGCAGTCATTCTTTTTTGCCTTCTCCTTGATATGGGCGTCACCCTGTTCAAGGGCTTCTGGTATGACCGCTGAGAACTGACAGCAGGACCGGTAGAATCCGCCGGTCCTGCTTTTTTCATAACTTTTCATAAATTTCTGTTAAAATTATATAACTTTTCCGATAAAGGGGTATAAGTATTTGAAACCTTTGTCTGTGTTTTTCAGCAGAGAGGTGATCTTTTAATATATCCGAAGGAAAAGCAGAGAATCAATATGAGACCATTAAAAAAATCGTCAGAAATTCCCGTCAGCCTGGGCGCTGCCATTGTGGCCCTCGGCGTTGTCTACGGAGACATCGGCACCTCCCCGATGTACGTTATGAAATCCATCATCGCCGGAAACGGCGGCCTGAACACCCTTGACGACAACCTGATTCTGGGGGCTTTATCCCTGGTCATCTGGACCGTTACCCTTCTTACCACCATCAAGTATGTCATGATCGCGCTCAGGGCTGATAATCACGGTGAGGGCGGTATTTTTTCACTGTACAGCCTGATCAAAAAATACAAGGCCTGGCTCATCATTCCCGCCATGGTAGGCGGTGCCGCGCTCCTGGCCGACGGCATTCTCACCCCGGCCGTTACGGTTACCACTGCCATCGAGGGTCTTAGAAGCCTGCCCTTTGTCTACTGCTTTCTGGGGGACGGGCAGAGCCGTATTGTCATGATTACCCTTGCCATTATAGCGGTTCTGTTCTTTGTCCAGCGGGCCGGTACCAAGTCCATCGGTAAATCCTTCGGCCCGGTGATGACCGTCTGGTTTCTTTTTCTGGCCATTTCAGGTATTGTCAGCATGGCGGGCAACTGGGAAATTTTAAGAGCCTTTAACCCGCTCAGAGGCGCCGCCATCCTGTTCAGTCCAGACAACCGGGCAGGGGTGATGATCCTCGGCAGCGTTTTCCTGGCTACCACTGGCGCCGAGGCGCTCTACTCAGATATCGGCCACGTGGGCCGGGGCAATGTCTATGCCAGCTGGCCTTTTGTTAAGGTCTGCCTGATTCTGAATTATCTGGGTCAGGGCGCCTGGCTCATGGCCAACAAAAACAATACTGCCCTGAGCGCTCTGACAGACCTCAACCCTTTTTTCCAGATGCTCCCGGACAATATCCGTATTTTCGGTGTGCTTTTGAGTACTCTGGCGGCGGTCATTGCTTCTCAGGCCTTGATCACCGGTACCTTTACACTGGTATCTGAGGCGATCCGCCTTGATCTCATGCCGCATATGCGCATCACTTATCCTTCGGAAACCAAAGGCCAGCTCTATATTCCATTAGTCAACCTGATTATGTGGCTGGCCTGCAGCGGTGTCATCCTCTATTTTCGTTCCAGCGCGCGTCTGGAATCGGCCTATGGGCTGGCCATAACCCTGACCATGCTCATGACAACGCTGCTGCTGTTCATGTATCTTCGCTGTCTGAAGGGTCTGAAAATCCTCCCCTTTATCTTCCTCATCTTTTTCGGCGGGCTGGAGGGCATCTTTTTTCTCTCAAGCCTTTCAAAATTTGAAAGCGGGGGTTATGTGGCGCTGCTCATTGCCACGCTCCTCTTTGCCATTATGGCTGTCTGGCACCGCGGCACAGATATTGAGCGTTCCCAGGCCTTAAAGCTGCATATTTCAGACTATATCGGCATGTTCAGAGACGTGCATATGGATAAAAGGCTCACCACTATATCGGATAATCTGGTCTACCTGGTGAATGAAACCCAGGGGGATACCATCGACCGCGACATCCTGTACTCTGTTTTTGACAAAAAGACAAAACGGGCCAGAGCCTACTGGTTTGTCAGTGTCAGCGTCAGCGATGAGCCCTATACCCGCGAATATGCTGTCGAGAGCTTTGGCACAGATTACCTGTTCAGGGTAAAGCTGCACCTGGGCTTTAAGGTGGACCAGCGCATCAATGTCTACCTGCGTCAGATTGTCAGCGACCTGATTGCCAGCCAGGAGCTGCCGCCCCAGCAGCGCCGGTACTCCATCGGCGACAACAGCACGGTGGGCGATTTCCGGTTCTGCATTCTGCGCAAGATGCTGGTGCCTGAAAGTGATATCCCTCCTTCAGACTGGGCCGCGGTTTCTCTGAAATACGCGATCCGGCGTATTGCCGGCTCCCCGGTACAATGGTATGGCCTGGAAAACACCTCGGTGATCGTGGAGTATGTGCCGCTCTTTATTAAGCTGAAGGGATCCAATCCTCTAAAGCGGGTTGACGCGTGACTGGGCTTATTGTTTTACCTGTACGCTGTCAATCAGGACACTCCATAAAAAAACGCTATGCAAAAGCTTTTGCATAGCGTTTTTCTGCCTGCCACCTTGATCAGGTTCTCTTTTTTCAGTACCACCGGGTCATGGGCAGGTCGTTGTTCACGCCCTTGGTCATCAGAATCTGGCTCAGGTCAATGATGCCGTTGTGGAAGGTCGCCGCGCAGGAGCAGAGGTACAAGTCCCACATCCGGACAAATTCATCGTCGAACATCTCGCGCACCTCGTCAAGATGCGCTCTGAAATTTGCGTCCCAGCAGAGCAGGGTTTTGGTGTAATGCCGTCTCAGGCTCTCCACATCAATGACGTAGAAACGGTGCGTCGCGGCCAGGCTGATCATTTCCCGGAGCGAGGGAACCATGCCGCCCGGAAAAATGTATTTCTTAATCCAGGGGTCTCCAGGGTGTTCCTCCAATGCGCTGATATAGTGCAGCAGAAACAGTCCCTTGGGGTTTAAAACCTTATCTGCGCAGGATAAAAAGAGGTTGTAATTGTCTCTGCCCACATGCTCGACCATGCCCACGCTGACAATGCGGTCAAAGGTCTTTCCATATTTGGGCAGATCTCGGTAATCCATCAGCTCTGCTGTCAGCTGGCCCTCCAGGCCTTCCTCCACAATGCGCTGGCTGAATTTATTATACTGTTCCTGGCTCAGGGTAATGCCCACGCCGTTGATCCCGTATTTCTTAGCCGCCTCGATGAGCAGAAATCCCCAGCCGCAGCCAATATCCAGAAGGCTCATCCCTTCTTTCAGATACAGCTTTTCCAGGATATAATCGACCTTATTGACCTGGGCGTCATAAAGGGTATCGTCCGGGTTTTTAAAATAACCGCAGGAGTAGCTCAGGGTATCGTCCAGCCAGAGCCTGTAAAAATCATTGCCGATATCGTAGTGGGAGGATACCTCATCCTTTTGGTTCTTTTTGGAATTCGAGGTGAAGATCAGCTTTTTTAAGGCCGATTGATCCAGGGAAAATTTTCCTATCTGTCCCAGAAGCTGGTCGAGGGCCTGAAAGAGGTCGCCTTCCACTTCGATATCGCCTCGCATGTAGGCCTCGCCCAGCGCCAGCGAGGTACTGCGCCTGAGCTCCTTGATGTCCAGGCTCTTATTGAACCGAACCACAAAGGTCGGCTCGCCCTCGCCCAATAAAACTTCCTTGCCGTTTATTTTAATCAGAAACGGGTTTTCATCAAACTTCTTTAAAAATTGAATCATCAGGTTATCTTCAAGCTTCATGTTCATTCTCCTTATCACATCAGACTCAAACGCGCCGCCAAAAGCCCGGCGCGGTAGAGCTTTACTTTATAGATTGTACACCCCTTTAAGAAGTATTGTCAAACTAACATATCTTAATGGTATTTACCCATTCTATACGCTTTTAAACGTTATTTATAGTTTGTATTTATATTTAAAAACGTTATTTTTTTCGCTGAAAACGGATTCTTTTTTTAAGGAGACTATTTTTTATCCGTATCCCTTTTCCCGGCTGCCCGCTGGTATGCTATAATAAAAATAAAAAGGAATGAATCAAAATGGCTTATCTTATCGCTCGACAATTTGACAAACCCGGCTGTATCGCCATCCGGTCCGAGGCCAATGACACCCTGAAGGAGCAGGCGCGCCGACTGGCAAAAATGACCATCCATACAGGCGTACAGGTCAGTGTGGTTTACAACGAGGAGGATTTCGCGGAATATGCTCCCCAGACAATTTATGAGAACCACGACGCCTTTTTTACTGAGGTGCTGGATCTGGCGGAATGGTAATCCGCCACAAAAGCTTTTCTTAAGCTTCCTTAATGACCGTTTTAAAAAGTTTCAATTCATTATTTTTATTTCAATGAACGCAAAATTGCAACCGGATTCACTGAAATTCCGCCAAAACGACGTTCTTGTTTTTTGCCCTGTATTCCGTTATGATAGGTTTTAATGATCAATACTGGATTGGAGGAATACTGCTTGACCTTAAATAAGACGACGGTAAAAGCCGGAATTAAAACATTTTTTATCAACACGGTGCGCTTTGCGTTCATTCTTCTTTTTATCAATCTCTTCGCGCGTTTCTTTGGACAGGAAAATCTTCTCCCTTCCATTGCCATTATCGTTGCGCTCCTGACCTTCCCGGTCTGTGATATGGCGTTAAAGCCCAGCTCCATGACCTTTCTGCTTTTCTTCTTTTTCGTGGGCTCAGGCCTGGTTTCGGCGCTCTCCCTTCTCAACCTGTGGGCTGGTCTTGCGCTGAACTTTATTTTTATTTACCTGATGATGGCCTTTTGCTCGGAGCCCTCGGCGCTCAGGCCCCACATCATCTTTTTACTCTGCTATATTTTCTGTCAGGCCAGCCCTGTGACAGGGCATGCCTTTACCCTCAGGATGGCCGGCCTTTTAACCGGCGCTGCTATCACTGCGGCTGTGACTGCGGTCTGTTGGAAAATAAAGGGCTTTGACCCCTCCAGCCAGCGCAGTCTGAAGCAGCAGGTCCGGCTCTGCCAAAAAAAGGATCAGGCTCTTATCCTGAAGATGACACTGGGACTTACTCTGGCCATGTTTATCGGTATGGCCTTCGGCCTGAGAAAGCCGCTCTGGATCAGCATTGTGGTCATGTCGCTCACGCAGGCGGACTACGGTGAAACCCTGACGCGGATCAAGCACCGGTCTGTTGCCACACTGGCGGGGATTGTGCTTTTCGTGCTGCTCTTTCAAATGCTGGTGCCCGAGGGATACGGCGGATTTCTGATCCTGCTGCTGGGCTATATCGGCAATTACCAGTTTGCCAAGCCCTATAAATACCAGCAGGTTATCAACTTCATGAGCGCGCTTTTTGCCTCTCTGGTGCTCTTTGACCTCACCTCGGCCATCATCAACCGGGTGCTCTGCCTGCTGACCGGCATTCTGATTGTTGTGGTCATCCGCCATCTGGGGGCCTTTACCCGAAAAACCTTTTTCAGCACCATGACGCCAGACCCGGAAAATTAAAGGCCTATATATAAGGATGGGAACATGCCCATCTTTTTTTATTTCTAATTGAAAATCGACGCAAGTTCTGATAAGATTAAAGTTATCCACAACATTTAGGAGTAAATGCTGATGAAACCACTAAAACTATGGAACCGAATGGCGCCCCGCGGTAAAGTCCTCACCATTATTTTACTGCTTTTGCTGATTTCTGCCATTGTCGGAATCGGCGCTGCCATTTATCATATACCGCTGCTGGTTCAAAACCGGGCGGTTCAGTCCGTCAACGCACTTTTTACTGAAAACGATGCGGGGCTGGCTGACGGTGTTGCCCAGAACACCGGACAGATCTCTGACAGCATTAAAAAAGCCAATCAGGTCAGGGATGAGGCCATGCGCAGCTTTCTGCTGGAGCGCACCTCCACCGCGCAGAAGATGGCGGATACCCTCAACGGGGTGGCTGCCCTCTACCAGACAAAGGAGGACGGGTCCCGCGTGGTCGTGAGGACCATACAGCCCTTCCAGATCGACAATATCAATAAAAACCTGTCTGAGCTGGACGCCATGGGCAAAACAGATTTTACGGCTGCGGTAAGGCAGGATTTTGCCGATGCCCAGAACCAGTATAATATCTACAAGCAGATCAATGATCTTCTGGATTCACAGTTCACGGACGGCTCCGCCCGCAGCGAGCTCTCCGAGGATGCTTCCTCAGACGCCTGCGACGAGGCCCAGGAGCTGGTGGCCCAGCTTGAAAACCCGGACACCCAGACTGATATGAATTTCGCGATCAGCCAGGTCCGAAAAAAGGTTGAAGCCCAGGAAGCCGCCCAGGAGGCGGCCCGCATCGCGGAAGAAGAAGCCCGCGAGGCTGAACGCAAGGCTGAGGAGGAGGCTAAGAAAGCCGAGGAGGAAGAAAAAAAGAAAAACAATCCTGCCGAACAGATTAAAGATGCCATCAACTCGGTCATAAACCCCAGCAAAACAGAATAATCGGAACCTCCCTTAGCGGGAGGT
The DNA here is from genome assembly GCF_015547515.1 of Eubacterium sp. 1001713B170207_170306_E7. Classification (NCBI taxonomy): domain Bacteria; kingdom Bacillati; phylum Bacillota; class Clostridia; order Eubacteriales; family Eubacteriaceae; genus Eubacterium; species Eubacterium sp. 1001713B170207_170306_E7. The sequence continues at coordinate 263,532 of NZ_JADMVE010000006.1, read as the reverse complement.
CCTTTTTTGTTTAGAGCGGCTCAAAATGGATATATTAAACAAGAATATTTTTAAATCCAATAAAGGAGTGAAGAACATTGACTGAAAAAGAACTGATTGAAAAAGGCTATAAAAAATACACAGGCCAAGACATCGACGTTTTTTATAATAAAGCGATCTGCTGCCATTCCGGCAATTGCACCCACGGCAACGGAGAGGTGTTCAAGGTCTGCCGCCGGCCCTGGATCCTGCCAGACAACGCCTCCGCCGAGGAGGTCAAGACAGTCGTTGAAACCTGCCCCAGCGGCGCTCTGCAATATATTATGAAGCCTTAAAATCCTGTAATCACATAAAATTTTTTCTTTAAAAACCCTGCTCAAAAGGCTCAGAGGACCCGGGAATTTCCAAGGTCCTTATTTTTTATCTTCTTCCGGCGGCTTTTCCACCTTTACAGACACCTGAAACAGGTAATCCTCCGGGTTCTGGACGGCGATCTCATCCAGAATGGATTCGCGGTAGCCACAGCCGTCAATCGTCAGGCCCTTTTCTTCGATATAAGCGTCGATCCGCTCGTACAGCGCGTCAATACTGTCGTAATTTCCGTAGATATAGCCTACCGCGTAATAGCCAGCGGGCTTGAGGCCGATGTGCGGCAGCGCCATGGGCTCGTCCAGCCTTGCGAAATACCAGGTAGGGAAATGCCACGCCTTTTGCAGCAGGCTTTCCATGGACACAATGTCCCCCACCGGATAACCATAGCTGATGTTATAGAGGGCGCAGTATTCATAGAATTCCTGGATAATATCCCAGATGGACTCATCATCGACATTTGAAATATCTGGACTGATAAAAATACGTTCGGCCGGCATGTACTCCACAGAAACCCGGCTGGTATCAATGGTGCTGCTGGCCCGGGTCATCTCGATCCTGGACTCCATCATATCGCTGATCCGCTTCAGGCTTTTAATCTCCGCGTCGATCTTGGCCTTCCGCTCCTCAAAAAGCGCCACCAGCTTTTCCGGGGTCCTCTTGTCCAGATAAACCTTGATGTCCTTTAAAGGCGTCCCGATTTCTTTCAGGGCGTAAATGGCGCTGATCACGTCCAGCTGCAGATAAGAGTAGTACCGGTACCCGCTTTCAGGCTCTACTCTCTCCGGGCAGAAAAGACCGATCTTATCATAGTAGATGAGCGTTTTGCGGCTGACGCCCGAGAGCTTCGCAAACTCGCTGATGGTTAATGTTGCCTTGTTTTCCATGTTTTAGCTTTCCTTAAACCTTAAATTTTTTCATCTTTCTGCTTGACTGTACAGTTACTCTACAGTTTATAGTAACATACATCAAACCGGAGTACAACATCCATAGGAAGGAGACGAAATGACTCGATTATTTAAATTCTTAATACCCTATCGCAAAACACTGGTCCTCGTCGCCGTGCTGCTGTTTCTGCAGACACTGGGAACCCTCTATATTCCCACCCTTACGGCAGATATCGTAAACAACGGTATCGTCTACGGGGATATTCCCTACATCATCAGAACCGGCGGCATGATGCTGCTTTTTGCCGTATTAACCGGGCTTTTTGCCATTCTGGGCACCTGGTTTTCGGCCATTCTCTCGTCCGGCACCGGGCGGGACATCCGAAACGCTCTGTTCAGAAAGGCCCAGCGTTTTTCGATCAATGATTTTAACAGCATCGGTACCGCGTCCATGATCACGCGCAACACCAGTGATGTCAACCAGATCCAGCAGGCGCTGATCATGGTGCTTCAGATGATGCTGCCAGCCCCTATCATGGCCATCGCAGGGCTGATCCTGGCCTTTTCCAAGAACGCCTTCATGGGCGGCATCATCGTGGTAACCATGGTCCTGTTCATGGTGCTGGCGGTGCTCATTGAGCGGAAAACCATGCCCCTGTTCGGTCTGCTGCAGACCGGGATGGACAAAATCAACCGTTTCATGCGGGAATACATTACCGGGGTGCGGGTCATCCGCGCCTTTAACCGGACCGATTTTGAGCGCAGGCGTGTCAACACCTCTTTTGAGGAGTACGCGAACACGGCTATCCGCATCAACAAGATCTTTGCGGTTGCCATGCCACTGGTCCTGATGCTCTTAAACCTCTGCACTCTGGCCATTATCTGGTTCGGGGGCATACAGATCGGCCGGGGCGCCATGGAGATCGGCGATATTATGGCCGTGATCGAATACGCCATGCTGATCCTGTTCTACCTGGTCATGGCGGTCATGGTCTTTACCATGATCCCAAGGGCGGAAGCCTGCGCCAAGCGTATCTCGGAGGTTCTGGATCTGGAGCCTGAGATCGGCGATGCGCCGGCTGAGCTGACCGTTCAGCCTTCTGACGAAAAGCTGGCCTTCCACCATGTGACCTTCTGTTACCAGGGGGCGGAGGAGCCTGTGTTAAGCGATCTGAATTTTACCTGCCGGGCTGGGCAAACCACTGCCATCATTGGCGGCACCGGCTCGGGCAAGTCAACCATTGCCAGCCTGATTCCCCGTTTTTACGACATTCAGGCCGGCAGTATCGCCATTGACGGACGGGACATCAAAACCCTGTCCCAAAAAGAGCTTCGGAATAAAATCGGTTTTGTGCCCCAGAAGGCTTTTTTATTTTCTGGCACCATTGCCGATAACCTGCGCTACGGGAAAGAGGACGCCACGCTGGATGAGCTGCGCCGCGCTGCCCGTATCGCCCAGGCCGACGCCTTTATCGGCGATTTAAAGTACGGCTATGAGACGCGTGTGGCCCAGGGCGGGAACAATTTTTCCGGCGGCCAGAAGCAGCGGCTCGCCATCGCACGGGCTCTGGTAAAAGCAGCGGACGTCTATATTTTTGACGACAGCTTCTCCGCCCTGGATTTTAAAACCGACGCCAGCCTGCGGGCGGCTTTAAAGGCCGAGATTCACGACGCCGCTATCATTGTGGTGGCGCAGCGGGTCAGCTCCATTGTGGACGCCGACCAGATTATCGTACTGGACAACGGCATTATTGCCGGCAGGGGCACCCACCGCGAGTTGCTCGAAAACTGCCCGGTTTACCGTGAAATCGCGGAATCACAGTTAAGTAAGGAGGAATTAGCATGAGTGAACGTCCGGAAAACGAAGTAACCACTTCTAACGACGGCATGTCCGCCGAAAAAGCACGCTATGCCGGAAAAACTGCGAAGCGGCTTTTCTCAAAGCTTTTAGAACAAAAGGGCAAGCTGATCATCGTGCTGATCTCTGTGGTATTCAGCTGTGCCTTTACGCTGGCCGCACCCATGGTGATCGGCCAGGCCATCAACCAGATTTTTGACAGTGTGCGCCACTCCATCGAGACCGGCGCCGCCTTTACGCTCAACTTCGGCGCCATGGGCCGGATACTGGGCCTGCTGCTGGGCCTGTACGTGTTCAGCGCAGCCTTTAACTATCTGCAGCAATACCTTATGGCCAGCGTTTCCCAGCGGCTCACCCTGACCCTGCGGGAATCCCTGAGCGCCAAGCTCGCCCGGACACCCCTGAAATATTTTGACAACCACAAGAAAGGGGATATTCTGAGCCGGACCACCAACGACCTTGAAAAGGTCGCGGATACCCTCCAGGAGGGCCTGATGCAGTTTATCATCACGGTGGTCACCATCATCGGGGCCGTAACCCTGATGCTGGTCATCAGCCCGCTGCTGACGCTGATCGCCTTTGTGATGATCATTGTCGGCATGGTGATCACCGCTCTGGTCGCGCGCCGCAGCCAGCACTGCTTTGCCAAAAACCAGAAAACCCTCGGCGAGCTCAACGGTCATATCGAGGAATTCTTTACCGGGCAGGTGGTCATCAAAGCCTTTAACCGGGAGGACGCCTCGACCCAGACCGTTGAGGAGGTCAACGAGCGCCTTTACGCGGCCAGCCGCAACGCCCAGTTCATCACCTTTGCGGTCAATCCGCTGATCCGGCTCATGAACCAGATCGGCTATGTGCTGATCGCTGTCCTCGGCGCCTTCTTTGTAATCCAGGGGCGGCTGTCCCTTGGGGTGATCCAGGCTTTCTTCCAGTATGTGAACCAGGCCTCTGAGCCGATCACCGAAGCGGCCTACATTTTCAACTCCATGCAGGCAGCCATCGCCTCGGCCGAACGTGTCTTTGAGGTTCTGGACGAGGATGACGAGGTGCCGGATATCTCGCCCGCAAAGGCTCTGGTCGAGCCCAGAGGTGACGTGCGTTTCGAGCACGTCCAGTTTGGCTACAGCCCCAACCGCCTGCTGATGAAGGATATCAGCATTGACGTGAAGGCCGGTGAAAAGATCGCCGTTGTCGGCCCCACCGGCGCTGGGAAAACCACGCTGATCAACCTGCTCATGCGGTTTTATGAGCTGGACGGCGGCCGTATTCTGATCGACGGTGTTGATATCCGCGACCTGCGCCGGGGTGACCTGCGCGCACAGTTTGGTATGGTGCTCCAGGATACCTGGCTCTTTGGCGGAACCATTGAGGATAATATCGCCTACGGCCGCAACGCGGCCACCAGGGAAGAAATTATCCAGGCTGCCAAGGCCGCCCGGGCCGACCATTTTATCCGTACCATGCCCAAGGGCTATCAGTCCATCCTGAACGACGAAGCCTCCAACATCTCACAGGGACAGCGCCAGCTGCTGACCATCGCCCGTGCCATTCTGGCCGATCCGGCCATCCTGATTCTGGATGAAGCCACCTCCAGCGTGGATACGCGGACCGAGCTCGAAATCCAGAAAGCCATGGATCACCTGATGAAAGGGCGCACCAGCTTTGTCATCGCCCACCGGCTGTCCACCATCATCGACGCGGACCATATCCTGGTCATGCAGAATGGCACCATCGTGGAACAGGGCACCCACCAGGGTCTGCTCGAACAGAATGGCTTTTACGCCGACCTGTACAACAGCCAGTTTACGGTCAAAGCATCCTGAAACCAAAAAGACCGGCGGAGTGAGCCGCCGGTTTTTAATGCCGTGTTTCAGAAAAATTTTTCGACCCGCCTGTTGGGAATAAACCAGATGATAATGACCACATAACACCCGATAAGGGTGAGCATGGGGTTGATAAAAGCGGCTCCCAGAGAAATAACGTTGATCACCAGTGTGACCGGAACCTTGCGGTCATGCTCGATGGCCCTGTAAACCGCTGAGTCCGCCCCATTGGCGGCAGCCAGGGTGTGGTTCAGGAAAAAATAAGAAAGGCTGACCAGCATAAAGAGCACCCCGTAGGTGATCTCCGGCGCGAAGCCGCCCATAAAGGTGCCCACCCAGTTGGTGGCCGCTGGGATCAGAGACAGGAAGAAAAGCCAGAAGGAATTGGCCCACATGACCTTTCCATTGATCCTCTCCGCCAGCTGGAACATATGGTGGTGGTTGTTCCAATAAACCGTAAAAAGTAAAAAGCTGAGGATATAAGCAAAAATTTGCTCTTTTATTTTAAAAAGCGCCTCAAAGGTCGGCTCATCTGGGATTTTTATTCCTAAAATCAGAATGGTCATTAAAATGGCCAGCACCGCGTCGGTGTAAGCCTCTAAACGTCCTTTTTGCATGCTGCTGCTCCTTAACCGTACTGATTAAGAAGTACCCATATTTGAGGCCTGTAATCTCAGGATACCGCCTGGCAGATACCCTCCAGCGCCTTTAAATCCTTAACCTCAATATCCTCAGGGCAATAGACCGAATAGGCAAAGCCCTCAGGCGTTACCCAGCAGGCCAGCGCCTCGCCCGTATCCTTATTCACAGGGGTGAAATACACATCAATCGTGCCCGTATTGGTCAGAATATCGGCCTTCTGCAAAAAAACCGCCTGGTCGCTGAAGCTTGTGTAGACACCGCTGATGTCCGCAGACCGTGCGTAATGGGCTTTCCGGACAATATAAGTCCGGCTGTCACGGATAAACCGCACCTGGGCCACCGCGCCGTCCACCACCGCGTAATGGGCCGCGCCCATGTTTTCCGGCAGGCTGTCAAAGGTAAAATCCAGGCCGCCGGCCCCCTGGAACTCCGCCGCGTCCGACAGCTTTTGAGTATGGGGATCGCTCTGCTCTGACGGCCCGCAGCCTGTCAGGGTAAAAAACAGAAGCACTGCCATCAGCAGGCAACAAAATTTTTTCATCTTACCGCTTCCTTTTCCATCTTTTCAGATTAAAATTTCATTTCTTTCATCATAACAGGCGGAATAAGGGCTGTCAATGAAAGCCTTTAAAAATTAACCCCTTTAAGGAACAATTTTTTATCCTTTCTCGTTTATAATGGTTATATTTTACCTGTAAATACAATTTTCTATCCTTCCTTTTTCTTGTTGCTTTTAAAGCTAAAGCGTATAATAAGATTGTATACCATATTATAAAGTTTTTAATGAGAAAGTGAGGGGACAATATGTACCATTTTAAGGAGATGCGTGATCAGCTGATCAAACAGGCCCAGACCAAAAAAGCCGTTGTGGCGGTCGCAGCCGCCGGCGATCTGCCTGTTTTACAGACCGTTAAAATGATGAATGACTATGGCTTCGGAACCGCCATTCTGGTGGGTGACGCAGCCAAAATTGAGTATTTCGCCAAAGAAACCGGGTGCAATCTGGAAGAAAACACCGTGGTTGACATAAAGGATGACAGTCAGGCTGCCAACGTGGCCGTCGGGCTGGCCCGCAACGACGCGGCCGACATTGTTATGAAAGGCCTGCTCCAGACCAAAACCTACCTGAAGGCCATCCTGAACAAGGAACACGGCCTGCGGACCGGCAAGCTCTTAAACGCCGTTACCGCCTTTGAATCCGCTGCCCTGGGCCGGATGTTCCTGGCCACCGACTGTGGCATGATCGTGTCCCCTACCCTTGAGGATAAAATTGAAATGATCGGCAATGCCACCACCCTGGCCAACGCTTTGGGCTGTGAAATGCCAAAAATTTCCTGCCTGAGCGCGGTTGAAACTGTCAACGCCAACATGCCGGACGGCTATGACGCTGCAGTGCTCTCAAAAATGAATGAACGCGGCCAGATCAAGGGCTGTGTGATTGACGGCCCTCTGTCCATGGACCTTTCCGTCTCCGAAATGTCCGTCGAGCACAAGGGGATCGTGAGCCCGGTGGCCGGCAAAGCCGACGTGCTGCTCATGCCCAACCTCCAGGCCGGCAACATTTTCTGGAAAACCATGACCTATCTGGCAGGCGCCAAGAGCGGCGCAGTGGTCATGGGCACCGCCAAACCCGCGGTTCTGACCTCCCGTGCCGACACCGCCGAAGCCAAGCTCAACAGCGTGGCCATGGCACTGCTTCTGGCAGCCCATCAGAAACGCTGAGTCCACCGCCCTGTCTGTTCGGTACCTTTTGCACTTTCCGGAAACGGAAAGTGCTTTTTTCTTTATGCTAGGCTTGTCTTTATCATAAAAGACATCTTTAGGCTTTATGTTTTTAAATTACAGACAGAGTTGTACTATTTTACTAAAGGCCTGTAAAGACAGGCCTTTTTCATGCTCTTTTTAATCGTCCCACCATTTTATTCTATTGGTTTTCCTCCTTAAAAGTTGCTTTAATCCTTGTATTCTCCGTTACAACTAAAAATATTATGGGTAAGTAATAAAAGAATTCATTTTAAACAATCACCAGAAAAGGAGTTTTTCCATGAGCAGTTTTAACCCATTTGACGAAAAAGGCATTCCTGTTGAAAAGCAGGCTGAAGACTGGAAGAAGCTGACCCCGATTCCCTACGCGAAAGACCAGATTGACCCTTACACCAAGACGCGTATCATCCTGATGAACGGAATCGAAGTCGAGGCCGCCCTGTTTTCACACCAATTCCACCGCAACTGCACCGACAACGACCTGCGCCGCGAGCTGGCCATGACCCGCCGCATCGAACAGCAGCAGCAGAAAATGATCAACTGGCTGCCGCCGGCTGACGAGTCCGTGCTGGAAATGGCCATCGGCTACGAACAGCTGGCCGTTGACCTGACCGCCTGGCTGGCTCAGAATGAACCCGACGATTACGTCAAGCAGGCAATGGACTTTGCCCTGCTCGAGGACTTTGACCACCTGTACCGCTACGCGGACCTGCTGGAAATGGACAAGGGCATCAAGGCCGAGGAGCTGGTCGGCGGCTACACCGAAATCATGCCCGGACGGCCTACCATCGCCCATCACCGGCATCCCTTTGACACCATCAACCGCCCCATCGACGCCAAAACCGCCGACATTCAGACGAAGCTCAACACCATGATCATCGTCGCCGGCGAACAGCAGACCATGAACTTTTACATGAACGTGGGCAACCATTATCCGGACGATCTGGGCCGCAGCCTTTACCTGGAAATCGGTATGGTTGAGGAGCAGCATGTCACCCACTACGGCGGCCTGCTGGACCCCAGCTCTACCTGGCTTGAAAACCTGCTGCTGCACGATTATGTGGAAGCCTACCTGTACTACTCCTTCTACCGTGAAGAAAAGAATGAGATCATCAAGCTGTTATGGGAAGAACAGCTTCAGAAGGAAATCGGCCACTTGCATAAGGCCGCCGAGCTTCTGAAAAAATATGAGAAAAAAGAATGGAACGAGGTCGTCGACGGGCATTTCCCGAAGCTTCTGCACCTGACCTCCAATAAAGAATATGTCCGCGACGTCCTCAAAAACCAGGCAGGCCTGGGTAAAAAGGGCGAAGATTACGAAGACAGCAGCAAGCTGCCCAAGGATTACCGCTTCTTTAAATACCAGGAAATGGTCAACGGCCAATATGTGCCGTCCCACGAAGTTATTGAAAAATACATTGGCAAAAACGGTGAGGATTACCGGTTTGAAGACAAGCCGTCCCCCGTAAAAGCCCTCCGCGACCGCAAGCATGACAACACCGAAGTGGGCCGCGGATAAGATTGCCTCCTGTCAAAAGACATCTCCTAAAAGAGAGGGCCTCCGCAAAAGCTGCGCGGGAGCCCTCTTTAATTTTACGGCAACGGCCTTTTCCTTACCAAAATTAAGGTCCTATTTTTCAGAGAATATGATACAATAGACCCGTCCCTGAAAAGGGCTTAAACTTTGTAAAGGAAGCCTTCATGAAACGACTTTTAACCCTCTTATTAATCCTGCCGGCCTGCGGGCTCCTGCTCTCAGGCTGCTCACCGGCCCTCACCCTGTCTCAGCTTTTTACACCCGCTGCCTATACCGGATACCTCCTGAACAGCGATGACACCACCCTGACCCTGCTGTGCCAAAACGATGGCGAAAAAGCGCCTGTAACCCGTGTTTTCGACCGTACCACCCTGATACCGGAAAACCTGCCCGATACCGGCTCAGAGGTCAAAATCACGCTGAAAACCGGCACCGACACCGATGCCCTTCAGGCCGAAGGCACCCCGCTGCCCGCCAGAAAGCTGGACGTCCTGACGCCTGCAGACGAGGCAAGGTCCAGCTTTAACCGCCTGCGGGCCGCCCAGCTTCTGGACGGCATGAGCCTTGAGGAAAAGGTGGGCCAGCTGTTCTTTGCCCGTTACCCCGGCCCTTCCGGGCCCGAGGCTGAAAAAACCTGGCAGTTTGGCGGTACCATCCTTTTTGGCCGCGACTTTAAGGATAAAAGCCCGGATCTGGTCCGGGCCGAAATCAACGCCTGTCAGGAAGCAGCCAGGGTTCCCATGCTGGTGGGCGTGGACGAGGAGGGCGGCGACGTGGTGCGTGTCAGCGGCAATCCGGCCCTGCGGGCCGCTGCCTTTCCCTCACCCCAGACCCTGCTCCAGACCGGAGGCCTGGACGCCGTCACGGCCGACGCCCATGAAAAGGACGCGCTGCTGAAATCCCTGAACATCAACGTCAATTTCGCCCCAGTCTGTGACCTGTCCCAGAACCCCGCGGATTACATCTACTCCCGAACCACCGGCCAGGACGCGGACGCCACGGCCGCCTACGTCACAAAGGTGGTCAGCGCCATGACGGCCGACCACATGGGCAGCGTGCTCAAGCATTTCCCGGGTTATGGCCCGGGCGGCGACACCCACAAGGATTTCTCCCGGGACGGACGGCCCCTTGAGACCTTTGAAGCCCAGGATTTTCTGCCCTTTAAGGCCGGCGTCCAGGCCGGCGCGGGCAGTGTACTGGTCAGCCACAACGTCATCGAGGTCATGGACCCGGACCATCCCGCCTCACTGTCGCCCAGAGTCCACGAGGTTCTGCGGAACGAGCTGGGCTTCGACGGAGTGGTGCTCACCGATGATCTGGACATGGAGGCCATCACCAAGGCCTACGGCGCCGATACCGCTGCTGTCCAGGCTGTGGCCGCCGGCAACGACATGATCCTGAGCTCCCGCTACACCATCGAGATTCCAGCGGTGATCGAGGCCGTAAAAGGCGGAACCCTCTCCGAGGACCAGATTGACGCCTCGGTCAAACGGGTGCTGATCTGGAAAATGGCGCTGGGCCTGCTTTAAAAATAAATATATTTTTGGAAACACACGCTCAAAAGACTCAAAACCCTGCTGGCCTGGGGTTTTGAGTCTTTTGAGCATAACATGCTAAACTTCTGTAACCTGGAATTCCGCAATGGCGTAGGTATCGCCAAAGGTTTTGACCACACGGTAGGCGCCTGGCCGGAGACTGCCGTAACAGGTCCCGATGTCCAGCGTTTCCTCATTTGCTTTATCGGACGGCAGCATTATTGCGATCTCCTCAAAGGCTGTGCCCGGAAGCGGCGTAACCGGAAGCCATTGTCCCTTCTCCTCCCGTTCCAGATAAAAAATCCGGCCATAGGTCTGGTATTCTCCACTGTGGTTTACCAGCAGCAGGGTAAGCTCCCCAGTGTCTGGCGTGATTCTGTCGCTGACAACGGTCATTGCCAGATCTGTGCTGGGGCCGATGTACTTTTCGGCAGAAAAGGTGGCCGCCGGAACCGATGCCGGCGCGGGTATCTCTGTTGGAAACGCCAGGCAGAGGCACAGCAAAACCAACCCGATTTCCACCGAAGTGATGATTTTTTTCATTTTAGCTCCGTTCTTGAAATCAAAAGGGCCGTTAAAAGTTTCTTTTTACTATTCTAAGTTTACCAAATTTAAGCGAACCCGTCAAACAAAACAGATAATGCCGGGGCTGTTCTCCTGCTCAAAAGACTCAAAACCCTGCGGACTTCGGGTTTTGAGTCTTTTGAGCATAGACGCTCTATTTTAAATGCTAAAACAGGCACCCTCCCGGATGCCTGTTTTGATATCTTAACGATCGCTGTAATTTTTATGCACCAACGCCTGAACCTTTTTATAAAACGCTTTGTCGCCGCTCTGGTGCATGATGATATTGCTGAGTTTCAGGATGATTCTGTCAAGAGACACTTTGTCTTCGAGCATTTTAATGGCGGCGGATTTCAGCTCCCTGTCGACTTCCCTGAGGGTTTCTGCTCTTTGAATCTCTTCAGCGGCCAGCGTTTTGCTGGCGTTTATGTCATTGAGAATGTTTTTAACGGTGCTTTGATTTTGATATGGCGGCGGCGCGCAGGCGGCCTCTGCCGTATCGGCCGGGGGCCTGCTGCCCTGTTGTTTTAATGGGGTATCATAAACGGCCAGCGCATCGATATTGTTCATTATACCGTCACCGCCCTTTCCTCCTGTGTGAAGTCCTCGGGTTCCGCCAGTGTGATCACCGGCACGAGGGCATTGTGGCCCTCTTCCTCCGTGGTGCCTGTTTTAAGGAGTTCGGGGTTGATAAAATAACGGATGCTCCGGCGTCCGGTTCCGGCGTATTCGGCCGGTACGGGCACCAGATAGTGGTGGGCTGCCAGCAGCGCCAGTGGCGATTCCACATCGTCTGCGTGCATCCCTTTACCCTTACAGCGCTGCGCGATCTCCCGTTTGGTCAGGCTGTCTTTGCCCGCGGTCAGGGCCCGTTTGAGGACGTAGGCCGCGGTCTGGGTTTCGGCGTCGCTGCTTGTCAGGTTAAAGACCCGCAGCTTTTCTGCCAGATAATACTCGGCCAGATCGATGGCCTTGGCCACGGTCGAACGGCTGATGCTGCGCTCAGACGCCCGGGGGCCGTGGGCTGCGTAGTGAAGAATGCCCGCCATCCGCAGGACGGTACCGCTGACCTTTCCAGCAAAGGGCTCAATGCACTCGTAGTCTTCGGTCAGGCGGTTTTCGGTGTCATGGTCAAAGTCAAAGAACAAATCTCTGGCTTCTTCGGTCATTTCCAGCATCACACCGCCTTTAATCCCGGCGTCCATGGCCAGGAGCTCGGTGATGAGCTCGCAGTAGACCGCTTCGACCTGGGGCGGGATGTCGGGCGCCTCCCGGCTGTTGCGGGTGCCGACCAGGCTGTCGGGCATGGCGTACAGAAACCGGCCGGTCAGGCCCAGCTCCTGAAATTCTTTCTTTGCCTCAAATTCACACACCACATGGGGCTGTACGGCCATGACCATGGTGAGGTGGGCGTCTCGGAGGATCCGGGTGCGGCGGCCCACCCGGTCGACGGTCATCTTGTCCTGGGAGTAGGCGTTGAGGAACACGTCGATATTGACCGCGCCGCTGTAACGGCCGCTCATGGTGCCGAAAAGACCGCCCTCCGCCGCAAAAATGGCCATGCGCTCGTGGTTCTCTTCCAAAAGGTTGACCAGCACCTCGGGGGTCACATCGCCTGCTGTCAGGCGCAGGGGGCGCGCAGGCTTGAGCTTTGCCAGCTCTTCCCGGGCCTCCTGAGCGTCGGTGTAGTTAATGACGCCCCGGGCAGCTTTTCCTTCCAGATACTTGATTTTCTTCTTAAAAAACTGCTCCTGATGATCGTACGCTTCGATGTCTTCGGCCATCTTTTCATTGACCATTTCCTCATAAAGCTCGATGGGCCTGGTCATTTTACGCATCATCGGGGATTTCCGCTCCGATGATCGGGCGATCAGCAGGATGTAAAGGCACAGGGACTCGGTCCAGTCGGCTTTGGCTTTCACCTTGGCTTTTTTCTGCACCGCGGCGGCCAGAACCCCCAGGGCCGCGCTGCCGGTCATGGCCACCGGCACCCCGATGCTGGCCGCGGCCGCCAGCACAAAATCCTGTACCGCGCCAGGCAGGCTGTGTACCGGAAAATCCGGCACGGCGTTGACCGCGCTGCCGTCAAGCGGGATGATGGGCTTGAAATTTATTTTTTTCCTGGTTTCCTCAATGATCAGATCTTTTCGCTCTTCTTCGGTTAAAAGGCCCTTCATGGCCTCGATGTCGTCTGCAGGCTGTCGCTGTGTTCTATCGTTGTTCATACTGTATAAGCTCCTTTCTTTTAAACGCGCGGTAAAGCTCCACCCTCTCGGAGGGTGTTCCGCTATCCAGGATATCCAGGTAATAGGATACCACGGGCAATTGAAACATGGCCTCGACATACTTGTCGGGCACGGTTTCCAGTGATTCGCAAGGCTTATATTTCTCAGTATTTTCACTTAGCTCACGGTGTATTCTGCTATAGTACGCTTCCATATCTGCCAGCCGGTTCCGGAGCGCCGCTGCCAGTACCGCCTCCGCGCTGTCCGTCGGCGCCGTTATACGCGAAGGGTGGCACAGGGTGTTCGTTGGTTTCGCTTTGCGCCGCGCGCTTTTCGTCCCGTTCGTTTCCTGTTTCACGCTTCTTGTATCCGCCGCTCCTTTCGCCGCAGCGTTCTTGGTCTTATGGCTTTGAGCTCTGACCTCCACCGTTAGATTGAAATCTTCCTGAAGCTTAATGGCCGCTTCTAATGGAGAAATATGGAAAATCTGCATAACCAAATCAATGACGCTCCCCCTGGCCCCACAGGCAAAGCAGGTGAACCGGTTGTCTTTAAAAGACAGACTGGGATGATGGTCGTTGTGAAATGGACACAAGGCCCTCCCATGCCGGTCAACTGCCACCCCGTAAAAGCGGGCAGCCGTCACAATGCTGGTTTCTTCCCGGACGACGTTAAAGATTGATCGATAGTTTTTTATCAGCACTCCCCTCCAAAATCGTTTTATACCCGACTTTCATCGTGATATGGTTTGCATTATATAATGAAACGCTGTTTAAGTCAACAATTGTTAAAAGTTTAACTGATGAATAATCATTTGTTATTGCTTTATTTTTTTATTATACTTTCGGAAACCCTGCTTAAAAGGCTCAAAACTGCCATTTTTTCTGTTTTGAGCCTTTTGAGTACAGGCCGGAATAATATTTTATTCTTTTTATGTAAAAGCCTTAAATTTTACACCCACGGTTGACAAAGAACCGAAAAAGCCGAAATCCACACCATGGCTGCGGTCCTTTCAAAAAGGGCTTTTGCCGATGACGCCAACAAACTTTTTGCCGGACACATTTATGGCCGCGCCCTTTAAAACCTCACAGCCGGCGGACGGCGTTCCAGAGGCTCATCCCCACCGATTGGGGCACGAGCTTGTTAAAAATCCGCAGGCTCAGGCTGATGAGCCCGGGAGTGGATACAGCCACGCCCCTGCGGCTGTCTGCCAGGGCCCGGCCCGCAACGGTCTGCGGTGTGGAGGCAAAGGGCAGGTGCCGCACTGCGGAGCGGTCCGCGTTGGCGCTGGCCCGGGACACAAACTCGGTGTTTTTGATCCAGTAGGGGCACACGGCCGTCACCCGGATGCCCCGGCCGGAGAGCTCCCGGCGCAGGGCCCTGGTATAGCTGAGCAGAAAGGCCTTGGAGGCCGCGTACAGGTTCAGGCCCGGCAGGGGCAGAAAGGCCGCCACCGAGCAGATCTGCATCAGACGGGCGCCCCGGTTCATATAGGGGAGCACCCTGAGGGTCATATCCACTGCCCCACGGCAGTTTAAATCAATGAGGGCATTGGCGTCGGCCTCGGAGACCTCGTCGTATTTTCCCAGCTTGCCCATGCCTGCGGCGCCGATAAACAGCCGCACGTCGGGCTGGTGCTCGGCCAGCAGGGCTGTCAGCGCCGGAAAGCTGGCGGTATCGGTCAGGTCCATGACCACTGGCCTCACCGGTGTTTTCACTTCCCCGGCCAGCGCCTCCAGCTTTTCCCGCCTCCGGGCAACGGCCCAGATTTCATCCAGCTGCCCACGCGCGCTGATCTGTCTTACAAATTCGCGTCCAAGCCCGCTGGACGCCCCGGTCACAATGGCAATTCTCATCATTCTTCCTTCTTTCATCAGTGCTTTGGGCCTGCCTCTGGCAGTGCCCTTTCTATGTACATACCACTTTCAGGAAAGAATAACCGGCCGCGCGGTTTTTATAAGAATGCTCCAAGGTAAAAGCTCAAAAGACTCAAAACCCTCTGAATAATGGGTTTTGAGTCTTTTGAGGTTCTTTTTCCAGCTTACCTTTTGATTTACAGGGGCAGGTCCTTCCGTCTGAACACCAAAATGCCCAGAGCGTAGAGCACCACAAAGATGGCGGCCAGCCCGGCCAGGCACAGGCCGACCGTATCGCCTCCGGCGATGATCTCGGCAGGGTCAAACAGGCTGTACATGGTGGTGTAGCGCACCGCGTCCAGATCTTCGCTGACGCCGGAGAGCATCATCAGCACCAGAAACAGCACTGGCAGCCCGCCGCCCAGGGCCAGGGAGAACCGGCTCTCATTAAACAGGCAGGAGGCAAAGAAGCCGATGGCGCTGACGGCCAGCTGCATGAGCAGCGCGCCGGCGTTGACGAGCAGAAAGGCTCTGATGTCCAGATCGCCCGGGAACAGGGCCTGGCTCACCACAATGCCCATCACGGTCACAAAAGTCATGAGGATGATATTGGACAAAATCAGCGACAGCGCCTGGGTGAAAATCACCTTGGTCCGGGAGTTAGGCGCGGACAGCAGGCAGGCCATGGCGCCGCTGTCTACCAGCTTAGCCGCCGCGTTGTTGCTGGCGATGATGTTAAAAATCATGGGCACCATGATGACGATAAAGCCGTAAAAGTAGGACCCCAGAAAGCCCACAAGGCTTGTCTCTGCGCTGACGTCCAGGTTCATGGCGCTGATCATCTGCTGGGGCAGCATGTCCATCATCTGCTGGATGCCGTCCATGGAGTCCGGGTTGAACATACTGATCTCAACGCTCATGTACATGGCCAGGATGGCCGCGAAGATTATGAGCATTTTGAGCTGTGACTTAAAGGTTTTTTTGAAAAGCGGCCAGCTAAGCATGGTGTTTACCTCCGTAATACTGCATAAAAATATCCTCCAGATCCTGAGAAACTGTGTCCATATCGGTGACGTGGTAGGCGGTGAGCATTTTTAAAAAGGCGTCCATGCTGCCCGCTATCCGTACCTCCACCACCTGGGGGTGCTCCTTCATCTGCCGGGTGCCGCCTGCGTGGCGGCTAAAATCGGCGGCCTCCGCTTCACTGGCGAAGCTGACTCGGTAGATCTTGTGGCGCTCGGCCTTAAGGGAGGCCACGCTGTCCAGGGCCACCAGCTCCCCGGCCCGGATGATGCCCACCCGGTCGCAGGTGCGCTCCACCTCCTCAAAGCTGTGGGAGGACATGAGAATGGTGGTGCCCCGCTTTTTCTCATTGAGAATGAGGCGGATAAACCGGTTCTGCATGAGCGGGTCCAGACCGCTGGTGGGCTCGTCGAGGATCAGCACCTCGGGGTCGTGCATAAAGGCCGACACCAGCCCCAGCTTCTGCTTGGTGCCCTTGGACATCTTCCGGATCTTTCCCTTTGGGTTCAGGTCGAAAAAGGCAATGAGCTTTTCCATCTTGGCCCGGTCCTTCATGCCCCGCATCTCCGCCATAAAGTTTAAAAACTCCACACCGCTCATGCTGTCGAAAAAAGCGATCTCCCCGGGCAGGTAGCCTAAAAATTCCTTGATCGCCGCCGCCTGCTTAAAGCAGTCCAGCCCGTCGATCACACACTGGCCCTTTTTGGGCTTCAAAAACCCCATGAGGTGCCGGATGGTGGTGGTCTTCCCGGCGCCATTGGGCCCCAGGTAGCCAAAAACCTCCCCCTGCTTTACCTCCAGCGACAGGTTGAATATCCCCCGTCCCTCGCCGTAGTCTCTGGTCAACTGATTCACGCTGATCATTGTAATGCCTCCTCCTTGTAGCAGTGTTGTTTCATAAACAGAACGAGCTCACTGAACGCGGTGTCCAGCGCCTCCAGATCGAGGCCGCCCCTTTCGGTCTGGCGCTTCATAAAGCCCTCGGCCGCCCACATCAGCCAGCTCATGACCTTCTCCGGCGGCGTCTCCTCCTTAAATTTGGACCGGTCCACCCGGGCCATGATCACGGCGAGACTCGAGACCTCAAGACTGTCGTAATAATTCATGTTGCCGTCGTTCTCCGGCTCCCGGTCGTAGTAGGACCGGATCATAAAATCCATGAGATGCGGGTTGCGGATCACGATCTCACTTTTGGCCCGCTGCGCCTTCATCCAGATTTCAAAAAAATCCGACTCGCTGGAGGGCAGCACCTCGGCGATGTGCTCCCGCATGACGTCGGTGCCGTACTGGAACAGGTACTCGTACAGGGTCTGCTTATTGTTAAAATAGTGAAACAAAAGCCCCTTTGAGATACCCGCAGCCGCCGCGATGTCCGCCGTATTCGCCTTTTTATAGGGATTGCGGGCAAAGACCTTCAGCGCCGCGTTGATGATGCGCTGCTGCTTCTCAGCCGGCATCCTGTAAAACTTGTCATTGACCATAGCGTATCCTTTCATTAACCCGATCGGTTAATCTCCATTATAAGCTGTTGACCAGATTAATCAAGGCCTGTTAAGAAAATTTAACAAAAAAGCGTTTTTGAGGCTGTAAAATCCATTAAAACGAGGAAACTTTTGACGTGGCGGACCATAAATGCTATACTCAGATAAAGAAGAAATCCACCTACCGGAGACCTGAGAAGGAGGTCTGAATGATTAAAAACTACGCCAATAAAGTAATGGATTACGAGTACAACGCGTTCATGAGCGTCATGAACGTCAGCGTCAGCAAGCATTTGTTCGACGAGCATTTTACCGTGCTGTGGGCCAACGATTATTTTTACGAGCTCATCGGCTACCCCAAAGAGGAGTACGAGTCCCTTTTCCATAACCATGTAGACGAATACTACCGGGACGATCCAGAGGCTGTGGCCATGATGGGCAAAACGATCCTGGAAGCCTATGAACGCCGGGAGCCGGGGTATGAATTTGAATGCCCCATGCACACCAAGAGCGGCGACACGGTCTGGATACGGGTTACCGGACGCTTCACGGACGAGATCTTTGAGGGGATTCCGGTCATCTACACGATCTACACCGACATCACCCGGCTGAAAACCATGCAGCGGCAGCTGGAGCAGCAGTCCCGGCAGCTGACCGACGCCCTGGCCATGGCCGAGAAAGCCAACCGGGCCAAATCCGATTTTCTCTCCCAGATGAGCCACGACATCCGCACCCCCATGAACGCCATCATCGGGATGACGAGCATTGCCGCCATGCACCTCGACGACCGCGGCAAGGTACAGGACTGCCTGAAAAAAATATCGCTGTCCAGCCAGCATCTTCTGGGCCTGATCAACGATGTGCTGGACATGTCAAAGATTGAGAGCGGCAGTATCGCCCTCAACCAGGAACGGATGTCCCTTCCCTGCCTGCTGGAGGACGTGGTAACCATTATGCAGCCCATGGTCCGGGAGCACGCGCAGCACTTTTCCATCCGGCTCCAGCATGTGCAGCATGAGGACCTGATCTCCGACGCCCTGCGCCTGCGGCAGGTCTTTATCAACCTTTTATCAAACGCGTCCAAGTTTACCCCCGATAACGGCGCCATCGTCTTTGAGGTGGAGGAGCTGTCTTCGGACGAACCGGAGCGCGCGTTGTTCCGCTTTACCTGCTCGGACAGCGGGATCGGCATCAAGCCGGACTTCCTGCCCCATATTTTTGACGCCTTCACACGGGAGCGGGACAGCCGTGTGGACCAGACCGAGGGCAGCGGCCTGGGCATGGCCATTACCCAACGGCTCGTCGAGCTGCTGGGCGGCTCCATCACCGTGGACAGCCAGTTAGGCAAAGGTACCACCTTCCAAGTCGTGCTGCCCATGCAGATCACCACCCCGGCCGAAGGGTCAGCCTCCTGCGCGGGGATGCGGATACTGGTCGTGGATAACGACGCCATCGCCTGCGACTATCTGGCAGAAACCCTGCAGGAGCTGGAGATCCAGCCCGTCTGTTCCACCAACGGCGCCGACGCCCTGGAGCAGGTGCTTAAGGCCCACGCCTCGGGCCGCGATTTTGACGCCATCCTGCTGGACTGGAAAATGCCGGAAATGGACGGCGTGCAGACCGCCGCCGCAATCCGGGAGGCCATTGGCACCATCACCCCGATCATCATCACCTCCGCCTATGACTGGGGCGATATTCGGGCAGAGGCGGAACAGTCCGGCATCGACGGCTTTATTCAGAAGCCGCTGTTTAAATCCACGCTGCGCGACGGCATCCAGCACTTTGTCAGCGGGAAGGCGCTGCCCGATGACCACGCAAAAGGGATCCTGCACTCCCTGCAGCACAAGACCCTCCTGCTGGCCGAGGACAATCCCATAAACCGTGAGATTGCCGTCGAGCTGCTGCAGACCATGGGCGCTGCCGTCGAAACCGCCGAGGACGGGGCTCTGGCCGTAGCCCGGTTTAACGCCTCGCCGGAGGGCTATTACGACCTGATCCTGATGGATATCCAGATGCCGAACCTGAACGGGTACGAGGCCACCCGGCAGATCCGCGCCCTGGACCGGAGCGACGCGTCCGTGCCCATTGTGGCCATGACCGCCGACGCCTTCGCCGAGGATGTGGAGGCCGCCAGAAAAGCGGGCATGGACAGCCATCTGGCCAAGCCCTTTAACATCGAAGCGCTCAACAAAGAGGTCAGCAGGCTGCTGTAATCCCATAAAAAAGAACCCGTATCCCCACGATACGGGTTCTTTTCTGTCAGATTCTCGAAAAATATTCGATGACCTTTGACAGATCCTTTAAAGTCTGTTCGGTATTTCCGTGCTCGATGCTGTCCTTGACACAGTGGTGCAGATGTCCCTCCACCACCATCTGCCCTACCTTGTGCAGGGCCGATTTGGCGGCGTTGATCTGAATCAGGATTTCATTGCAGGGCACGTCCTTTTCCATCATATCCGAAATGCCGCGGATCTGCCCCTCGATGCGCTTCAGCCGCGCCTGCAGCTTCGGTAAGTCTTCCATACATTCTCTCATCGTATCTCCTTTGTCTCGGCTCTCTTTAAGTTCTCTTTAGCTATTTATCCTATCACATTTTTCCGGGAATAGCAACGGAGCGGTTAAAAAGTTTCCGCTGCCGGCTGCGTGTCCGCCGCCAGAAGCTGCACAAACTCCGGCTCCGGCAGAGGCTTCGAGAAGATGAAGCCCTGGATCATATCGCAGCCCGCCTCCTTTAAAAAGGCCAGCTGCTCCGGCGTCTCGACGCCCTCGGCCACAGTCTCCATATCCAGCTTCTTGGCCATCTGTATGATACTGCGGACAATGATCGCGCCCTTTCCGGTGCTGCCCTCGTCCAGCAGGAAATTCCGGTCCAGCTTGATGACATTGACCGGCAGCCCCTTTAAGGCATTGAGGGAGGAATAGCCTGAGCCAAAGTCGTCGATGGAGCAGCCGAAGCCCGCCTCTCTCAGCTCACGGATAATCGCGCCGATGCGGTCAATATCTTCTAAAAAAATGCTTTCCGTGAGCTCAAGCTCAATGAGGCCGTCGGGTATCTGGCAGCGGTCCTTGATCGCCCGGTAGTTTCTGACAAAGTGCGGCTGGCGCACATGCACCCGGGAGACATTGACCGAGACCGTCACCACGGGCAGCCCCTGTTCCAGACGTTCCCGGACCGATTCGCACACTCTGGTAAAGATATACTCGTCCAGCTGGAGTATGAAGTGGTTCTGCTCAAAAACGGGGATAAATTCCCCGGGGCTGACAATTTTTCCCCCAGGCTGTATCCAGCGGGCCAGGGCCTCGGCCCCCACCACCTGCTTTCCGGACACCTCGTATTTGGGCTGGAGGTAAAAGACAAACTGACCGTCGGCCAGCGCCTGTTCCATGGCGCCCTCGATCTCGGAACGGCGCAGCATTTCGGAGCGCATCCGGCTGTTGTACGCGCAGTACTGGTTGCTGCGGCCATTTTTTATGCTTTTCTGAGCCATGTGGGCGCGGTCCACCATGAGGCTGATGTCCGACGCTGCGGGATCGTCCTCCAGGCAGAAAGTCCCGATATGGACCGACAGCGGCACGTTCTGCTTATCGCCGATGGTGGGGCTGCTCATGCCGCGGATAATGCGCCGGCACAGGTCCTCAACCTCTGCGCGCGCTTTGTACGCGTGCAGCATCAGGAAATTATCGGCCGAAAAGCGGCATACGATGTCCCCCTCATCCTTCTCACGGGTGAGCACGTCGGCCAGATAACAGAGCACCTCGTCGCCGAACTGGAAACCCATGACGTCGTTTACCAGCTTAAAGCCTGTGAGGTCGATATACAGCGCCGACCATTTGACCCCAGAGGCCTCCGCCACCAGGCCTGCGCCGTCAAGCTTGAACTTCTCAAAATTGGGCAGCCCGGTCAGACTGTCATAATAGGCAATCTGACGAACCTCCCGCCGGTGTTCACGGCTGCTGCGGTTATAGATCAGAATGATGGCCAGTATCAGAACGGTGATGAGCCCGCAGAGCATCAGTGTCCAGTTGATGATGTTGTCGGCCTGCTTCATGATGACGCTGTTGGGGATAATGGAAACCAGATACCATCCCTCTACGCTTGAGATGGGCACATAGCAGAACACATTCCGGGCTTTGTTGTAGCTGAAAACCGCAGCGCCTGCCTGGCCGCCCGCCATGGCCTCCTTAAAGGACGTGAGGGCCGCCTCGCTGTTTTTTCCGGACAGGTCGATAATGTCATAAAGGTTTTTGAAGGTCCGGTTGCTGTTTTTATTGGACGAACGGATCAGCACCTCGCCGTCATTTTTAACCACGTAGGAAAAGCCGCTGCCATTGTAAAAGGACAGCGCAAAGCTGTCGGTCACGTCCTCCAGGCGGTGCTGCTTGAACACCAGGCCGCTCCGGCCGTCCCCGAAGGTAAAACGCTTATAGACGCCCAGGGAGCGGACTCCGTTTTCTGCGCTGTTGTAGGGCTCCAGCACCCCCTGATCGCCTATACCCGCCAGATACCCGGCCTGCTCGACGCCGAGATCCGTGATGCCGTCGTTATGGTATACCCGGTTCGCGGTCAGGTCGATGCAGTAATAGCTGTCCTTAAGAGGCGACTCAAAGCTGGTCAGGTTGCTCCGGATCCATGCCTGGTCGTCTGAGGGTCTTTCGCTCATCTCACTGGCAAAGACCTGAAGGGTATCATAATCTTTCTGGATAAAGGTGTCCAGCGTGTTCCCGCCCTGTCTGGTCAGCTCCAGAATACTGGCGACGGACTGGTTCCAGAGCGAGCTGTTGACACGGTTGATGTATAAAAGCATGCCGCCGGCCAGCAGGGCAAGGGACAGCACGGCGGTTGCCAGCAATATGGACAGATGCCTGTGTTTCATTCTGAGCCTCCTTCCTGACTTTTCCTGAGACCTTCCTCAAAGTCCGACAGCACGGTATCGGTTTTTTGACCCTTCAGCAGCTGCCGCACGCTCTCCCTGGAGAGATCCCAGATCGGGTATTTGAGATTGCTGTCGGTCCCCAGAACGCTTCTGCCGCTGGTCATACTGGCGCTCAGCGGCTGTACGGCCGGGTCGCTGGGCAGCCGTTTGTCGTTCAGGGGGCTGAAGGAGCTCTGACCATCCACAAATTCCCACATCACGTCCTTCTGGGTCAGGTATTCCAAAAATTTTCTGGCCTCGTCCACATGGGCTCCCCGCGCGTTAACCGCCACCCGGGTATCCACATTGGTCACCAGGACGCTGCCGTCCGCCTGTACCGGATAGGGATAAACCTTATAACTGAAATCCGGGTTCATGGCTTCTACCCGCGGCGACGCCCAGGCTCCGGTGAGCATAAAGGGGTACTGGCCTGTGACGAAATCGTCGAGATCATCCTTTGTCTTTTCGGTTTCCAGAGCCCGCCCGGCGTCCACATAGCCGCGGTCGATAAAAAGCTCGACCATCTCAAAGCCCGGGCGCATGTACTGAGCCAGCAGGCTGGGGTCTGCATTCATCTGCTCCAGCAGCTTATCGGCGTTTTCATCCTGATAGACGTCAAACATTCCCCGGGAAATGGCCAGTGTTTTCAACGAAATGTCATTGTTCGCCACAATGGGGATTTTATCCTTTTCCACAAAGGTATCGCAAGCCGCCAGAAATTCCTCATAGGTTTCCGGAACCGCCACGTTATACGCTTTGAGCAGATCCAGATTGCAGTAGAGCCCAAATGCGGAGATGCTGGTAGGCACAAAGGGAACCGCGCCGTCAATTTCCATCTGGCTGCGCACGCTGGGGCTGAAATCCGAAAGCGTGGAGAGGCCGGACAGATCTGCCAGCTCCCCTGTTTTAATAAAGGCCAGCGTGGTGTCGTGGTTGACCATAAAAATATCGTCGCCGTTGCCGCTTTTCACCCGCTTTTTAAGCACGTCAAAGTAGTCGGTGCCCTTGACGCTCTCATAGGTGATGTTGATCCCGGGGTTCTCTTCCATATAGGCCTTTAAGATATTCTCAATGACCATCACGTTCAGGGCTTCGTTCTTATTGCCAAAGAATTTCAGCGTAACCGTTTCAGCGCTCTCCGTATCCGGAACTGTATAGTTTTGATCCTCAGCGCTCTGACAGCCTGACAAAAGCGCAGGCAGGAGCAGCAGCACCGCGAGCAGCGCGGCGCATTTTTGTAAGCATGTATTTTTCATCTTTTCCTTCTTGTTATCATTTTCATCCTTATAATCTTACAATAAAATACGGATAAAATCAATCTTCATCCTTAAGTCCTGGCCGACAGGGCTTTTATGGCGCGAAGGACTGAAAATGTAAGAATTTTTTAATGTTTTTTTGCCAGCTGTTGTGGTAAAATATTACACGGTTAAAAAATCAATACATAAGGAGTTATTTATATGTTTTTAGAATTGCTGAAAGCCGCCTTTTTCGGCGTAGTCCAGGGGATTACCGAGTGGCTGCCCATCAGCAGTACCGGCCACATGATCCTCTTTGAGCAGTTTATCCACATGAATGTATCCAAGGATTTCTGGGATATGTTTCTGGTGGTTATCCAGTTTGGGTCCATTCTGGCCGTTGTGCTGCTGTATTTTCATAAGCTTAATCCCTTTTCACCTAAGAAATCACCGGTCCAGAAAAGGGAGACCTGGTCCCTCTGGGGCAAGGTGCTGGTGGCGGTTATTCCGGCAGCGGTTATCGGGCTTTTATTTGATGATTTTATCACCGACAAGCTCTACGGCTACGTGACCGTGGCCATCACCCTGATCGTCTACGGGATTGCCTTTATTGTGGTGGAAAACATGGAGCGCACCAAGCACCCCACCATCCGCAATTTTGAGCAGCTGGACTACAAAACCGCCCTGTTTATCGGCGTGTTCCAGATTCTGGCCCTGATCCCGGGCACCTCCCGCTCCGGCTCCACCATCATTGGCGCGACCCTGCTGGGCTGCTCCCGTTATGTGGCCACCGAGTTCTCCTTCTTCCTCGCGGTGCCGGTTATGCTGGGCGCCAGCCTGCTGAAGATCGTGAAGTTCTTTGTGAAAACCGGCGTGGGCTTTACCGGCATCGAGGTCGGCATCCTGCTGGTCGGCATGATCGTGGCTTTTGTGGTCTCCGTCTTTGCCATCAAGTTCCTCATGGGCTATATCCGCAAGCACGACTTCAAGGCTTTCGGCTACTACCGCATTGTGCTCGGCATCATTGTCATTATCTACGCGGTGTTATTTGCATAAAAATATGAAGCGGCATGCTCAAAAGGCTCAAAACTTCAACGCTGGGGGGTTTTGAGTCTTTTGAGCTTAAGGTCGGGCACACGCATTGTGTGTGTGGCGTGGCTGTCAAAGGATTGTGTGTGTAAGATTGGATAAGCATTGACGGCGTTGATCCTGCGATTTGACATAAGGATCAAAACCTGAGCGCCGGAGCCTTTTACCTAAGGAAGATAAAAGACGTCCTGCGGGCACTGCACGTACACCTTGTATCTGCCTTATTAAAGCCAGCCCCTGATCGCTCCGGTGTCCGGCTGCTCCAATAAAACGGCACGATTCCCAGCCGTTATCCGCAGCGCCTGGACTCTTTTTTCTTATCTGGATAAAAGGCGCAGGCTCCCAAGCGCCGGAGCCTTTTACCTAAGGAAGCAAAAAGACGTCCTGCGGGCACTGCACGTACACCTTGTATCTGCCTTATTAAAGCCAGCCCTCGATCGCTCCAGTGTCCGGCTGCTCCAATAAAGCGGCACGATTCCCGGCCGTTATCCGCA
Source organism: Eubacterium sp. 1001713B170207_170306_E7 (assembly GCF_015547515.1). Lineage (NCBI taxonomy): Bacteria > Bacillati > Bacillota > Clostridia > Eubacteriales > Eubacteriaceae > Eubacterium > Eubacterium sp. 1001713B170207_170306_E7. The sequence goes on along the minus strand of NZ_JADMVE010000006.1, from coordinate 238,258 downwards.
GCGCCTGGACTCTTTTTTCTTATCTGGATAAAAGGCGCAGGCTCCCATACCGCCTCCGCACAATTGGTTTCCCAACTTTAACAATTTTTTTCTTGACAAATCACTTTAAAATGATTATGATTATCACAACACCTTGATGAGGAGTAGTAGGATTCCCGGAACATTCAGAAAGCTGCTGGTTGATGCGAAGCAGTTGGGAAAGGCGTCTGAACTGGCCTCGGAGTGGCAAGCTGAAATCTACGAGAGTAGGCGGCGCCGGTTCCTGACCGTTACCCCAGGAGGATATAAGGCCCTGCCGGTCCGTATCTGCCAATGAGGCAGCGTTACGCTGTGAAATTAGAGTGGTACCACGTAAGATAAAATCTTCCGTCTCTATACGTCATTTATAAAAATGCGCGTAGAGGCGGTTTTTTGATGTTTTGTCCAAATTTTGAAAAAATTTGGCAGCGCGTAAGGAGCGTCAGCGGACGAGCGATAACAAAACAAACGTCTTTTCATTCGATCCTTCTCAACACCGGCATCAAAAGGATTGAAGGAAAAGATGATCCGTTAAACTGTCCAAATTTTAAAAAAATTTGGCAGCGCGTAAGGAGCGTCAGCGGACGAGCGGTAACAAAACAAATGTCTTTTCATTCGATCCTTCTCAACACCGGCATCAAAAGGATTAAAGGAAAAGATGATCTGATTAAAATACCTGTAAAACAAAAAGGAGAACAACCCATGATGAACCCCAAAAAATACACACGCGGTTATTTTATGCCCCCCGAAGAATCCACCGACTGGGTGCACAAGGAATACATTACCAAAGCGCCGATCTGGTGCTCAGTGGACCTGCGCGACGGCAACCAGGCCCTCATCATTCCCATGAGCCTGGAGGAAAAGATCGAATATTTTAAAACCCTGGTGGCCGTGGGCTTTAAGGAAATCGAGGTCGGCTTCCCGGCGGCCTCCGAAACCGAGTACGTCTTTCTGAGAACCCTGATCGAGCAGGACCTGATCCCCGACGACGTGACCATTCAGGTGCTCACCCAGGCAAGAGAGCACATTATCCGCAAAACCTTCGCGGCGCTGGAGGGCTGCAAGAAATCCGTTGTCCACCTGTACAACTCCACCTCTGTGGCCCAGCGCGAGCAGGTCTTCCGCAAATCCAAGGAAGAGATTATCCAGATCGCCGTGGACGGAGCCGTCATGCTCAGAGACCTGGCCGCTGAAACCGAGGGCAACTTCCAGTTCCAGTATTCGCCAGAGAGCTTTACCGGTACCGAGGTCGATTTCGCCCTGGACATCTGCAACGCTGTGCTCGACGTCTGGAAACCCACCGCGGACAGCAAGGTCATCATCAACCTGCCCGTCACCGTGTCCATGTCCATGCCCCACGTGTACGCCAGCCAGATTGAATACATGTGTAAAAACCTGAATAACCGCGAGCACGTCATCGTCTCGCTGCACCCCCACAATGACCGCGGCTGCGCCGTGGCCGACACCGAGCTGGGCCTTCTGGCCGGAGCCGACCGCATTGAGGGCACCCTCTTTGGCAACGGCGAACGCACCGGCAACGTGGACATCATCACCCTGGCGCTGAACATGTACACCCACGGCGTGGACCCGGGACTCGATTTCAGCAATCTGCCCCAGATCACCGAGGTGTACGAGCGCACCACCCGCATGCACGTCTACGAACGCCAGCCCTACAGCGGCGCGCTGGTCTTTGCCGCTTTCTCCGGCTCCCACCAGGACGCCATCGCCAAGGGCATGCAGTGGCGTGAGGAAAAGCACTGCGACCAGTGGACCGTGCCTTACCTGCTCATCGACCCCACCGACCTGGGCCGCCGCTACGAAAAGGATGTGATCCGGATCAACAGCCAGTCCGGCAAGGGCGGCATCGGCTATGTGCTGGAACAGAAGTACGGCTACGACCTGCCAAAGGGCATGCGCGAGGACCTGGGCTATGCGGTCAAGGACGTGTCCGACCACAAGCACAAGGAGCTCTCCGCCGAGGAGGTCCGGGATATTTTTGAAAGAACCTATGTCAATATCCAGCACCCGGTCACCCTGCCCGAATACCATTTCGAGCAGGTGGGCGAACACATCAAAGCCACCATCACCATTGAGCGCGACGGACAGAAAACCATGGTCGCCGCCGAGGGCAACGGCCGCTTCGACGCGGTCAGCAACGCGCTCAAGGACTATCTCGACACCCCGTATACCGACCTGATCTATAAGGAGCACGCGCTGGAAGAAGGCTCGACCTCCCAGGCCGCCGCCTATGTGGGCATCACCATGCCCGGCGGCCGCACCGTCTGGGGCGCCGGTATCCACAACGACATCATCGTCGCCTCCGTTACCGCACTGGTTTCAGCCATCAACCGGGCCCTGTAAAAGGCCTGTTCCGGCCTTAGAATAAACGGCCCTTAGTATCCTGCGTCTGGATTCTAACCCCCGCTTTCACGCGGGGGTCTCTTTTTCTTTTCGCTTGTTATTTAGGGCTTTTAGCTGTATAATAGCATAAATTAATTAATTTTGAAAACCGGTCTCCCGCCATAGCGCTTTGCCGCTGTGAAAAGTGATTTTAGTGATTTTGAGGATGATCACACGTGAAGGATAATCGCGCAGAGAACCTGCCGGAAGAGGTGTAAGGATGAGCATCGAAAGCAAGACGCAGGCCTTTGTTGGAGCGCTGCAAAGAGCCTATTTTGAAGAGAGAGACATTGAGAAGATATGCAGCATGGCCGCAGAAGACGTGATCTGGTCCGGCCTGTTTCATCACGATTGTGCGCCTGCTGGTTCCGGGCGCCTGGAGACCATCCTCCGCGAGGATTTCAAGCGGTCTCCCCATGCCTTTACGGTCCTGGAATCCAGCGTCCAGACCACAGCCCTGGGGCCGGAAAACTGTCTGGCCGAGTGCCAGCTGACCCTGCGCCATAACGCCCCGGAGCGTTCCGGGCACGACGTGCGCCTTTCCGCCAGCCTGGCCTGCAGCCTCATCGGCGGCAGGATCCTGCTCCGCCAACTGCACCTCGCCCGGATTTATGCCAATCCCGACGGGCCGGACGCCCTTCTGCGCGATATGGACCTGCCCCCTGACGCCAATGTCCACAAGCTGATCGAGGACACCACCAGGGAGCTGGACGCCCGCAACCGGGACCTTCAGCAGCTGACCGAAAACATTCCGGGCGGCATTTTCCGCTGCCTGTACGACGCCCGCCTGACCATTTTGCAGGTTAACGACGGCTTTCTTTCCATGTTCGGCTACACCCGCTCTGAAATCCGCGAGAAATTCAACGACAGCTTTTTCGCCATGATCGACCCCCGGGACCGGGCCGCCACCTGGCAGGAGGTGGAGCGCCAGATGGGCCTCAGCAACACCAAGCAGATCGAATACCGGGTGACCCGGGGCGACGGCAGGACCATCTGGGTGCTTGACAAGGGCCAGCTCATCACCACCAGTGACGGGCCGCCGTCCTTCTACTGCATTCTCATCGACGACACTGCCGGCAAGGAGGCCCAGGAGAACCTGCGCCTGAGCCTGGAGCGCCATGAGATCATCATGGATCAGGCCAATGACATCATCTTCGAGTGGGATATCCGGCGGGATAATTTTGTGTTTTCCCACAACTGGCAGAAAAAATTCGGCTATCAGCCCATCACCGAGAACGTGAGCGTGAACCTCACCGCCAAATCCCACCTCCACCCGGCCGACGTGCCTGTTTTTGCCGGCATCTTAAACCGTATCCGCAACGGCGAGTCCTATGTGGAGGCCGAGGTGCGCATCCAGAAAAACGACGGGCTGTACCTCTGGTGCCGTGTGCGCATCACCGCCCAGTACGATGAGAGCGGCCATCCCTTTAAGGCCGTGGGCGTTTTCGTCGACATCGACAACGAACGGAAGAAATCCGAGGAGCTGACCCAGAAGGCCCAGCGCGACACCCTCACCAAGCTCTACAACAAGGGGACCGCCGAGAGCCTCATCGAAAGCCAGCTTTCCTTCTGCGAGGAGAACACCCGCTGCGCCCTGATGATCATCGACATTGACAATTTCAAAAACGTCAACGACACCCGGGGGCACCTGTTCGGTGACGCCTTCCTCATGGAAATCTCCGCCAAGATCCAGTCGTTGTTCCGAAGCAGCGATATCGTGGGCCGCATCGGCGGCGATGAGTTCATCGTCTTTCTGCGGGATATTCCCGCCACCGCGGTGGCGACCGCCAAGGCCGTCCAGGTCCTTGAGAATTTCCACCACCTCGACGAGTTCAACTTCGACGGCGGCGATACCTCCTGCAGCATTGGCATTGCCTGCTATCCGGATAACGCCGTGGACTTCCACGCTCTCTACAAATGTGCCGACTACGCCCTCTACCAGGCCAAACGGCAGGGCAAAAACCAGTTCGTCGTCTTTAACCAGACCATTGAGGACATGGCCTTTAAGGACGCGGCATCCGGCATGTACAGCGCCGTCGGCGCCCGCATTGATTCGGACACCGAGTCGGTCCCGCACGCCCTCAACAGCCAGCTGGTGGAGTACGTTTTCCGCATCCTCTACCAGTCCATCGACCTGGAGGCAGCGGTCAGCTCCATCCTCGAGATCGTCGGACGCCAGTTCGACGTCAGCCGGGTCTATATCTTTGAAAACAGCGAGGACGACCTGTACTGCAGCAACACCTTCGAGTGGTGCAACGAGGGCATCACGCCCGAGATCGAGAACCTGGCCCTGCTCTCCTACGAGGATGACCTGAAGGGCCATTACCTGGAAAACTTCGACGAAAACGGCATTTTCTACTGTCAGGATATCCGCACCCTGTCCGAGGCCGAGTACGCCATTCTGGCCCCTCAGGGCGTCAAATCCCTGCTCCAGTGCGCCATCAACGATAACGGCCACGCCAAGGGCTACGTGGGCTTTGACGAATGCCGCAGCAACCGCCTCTGGACCCAGGAGCAGGTGAGCGCCCTGTCCTTTATCGCCGAGATTCTGAGCACCTTTCTGCTCAAAAAACGGGCCCAGGACCGCGCCGAGCAGTCCCTGGCCGCGCTCACAGAGGTGCTCGACAGCCAGAACGCCTGGATTTATGTCGTCGAGCCCGCCAGCTACCGGCTCCTGTACATCAACCGCAAAACCAAAAGCATCGCGCCCGCCTCCGAGGTGGGCATGACCTGCCACCAGGCCTTTTTCGACCAGGAAACCCCCTGCGAGGCCTGTCCGGTCCGGGGGCTGAGCGCTGAGAACAACAGCTCCACCCTGGAGGTTTACAATCCGGTGCTCAAGGTCTGGTCGGCCGCCGACGCCTCCGTGATTTCCTGGAAAAATACGCCGGCCTGGCTGCTGTCCTGCCACGACATCACACCGTACAAAAAAAATAATACCCCATAAAAAAAACACTCAAAAGACTCAAAACCCTTTCACAGGCTGTTTTGAGTCTTTTGAGCATCATATCTTCAGACAAAATTATGAATGGTTCTTAAACCTTTCCCAGAGCACCACGCCGCCCTTCAGCACCCGCAGGTCCTTAAAGCCCTTCTGGGCCAGCAGCTTCTGGGCTCTGGACGCCCGCATGCCCGACCGGCACACCAGCACAATGGTCTTATCCTTAAAAGGCGCGAGGGCCTCCAGCTGCGAGGGCAAAAGCTTGAGCGGAATGTTCACCACATTCGCCTGATCCTCAAACTCATTGTGAATTTCCATTTTGTCCCGAATATCCAATAAGACGGTGTTTCCATCATTTTTTTCCAGTAAAGCCTCCAATTCGTCCGGTTCAATACTTTTTAATTCCCGACTCATGTCATTCACTCCTTTATATTTTTGATTTTAATTTATGAATCTTCCAAATCCTTCACCTCGATGGTCTCGCGCCGCTCGGCCGCCTGCTTTCTGGCGATGCGGGCATTGGTCAGGGTGCGCACCACTGAGTACAGCACCGCGAAGCCCGGTATGCCCAGGATCATGCCCGTAAAGCCGAAGAAGCTGCCGCCCAGCAGCATGCCGATCAGCACCCACAGGCCCGAAATCCCCACCGAGGTGCCCACCACCTTGGGGTAGATCACATTGCTCTCCACCTGCTGCAGGCAGATGATGTAAACAATAAAGATCAGGCAGTACACCGGCTTGACCACCAGCAGAATCAGCCCGCTGGGCACTGCGCCCAGAAAAGCCCCGAAGATGGGGATAATACTCGTCACACCCACCAGCACGCCGATGAGCAGCGCGTAGGGCACCCGCAGAATGGCCAGCCCGGCGGCGCACAGCGTGCCCAGGATAAAGGCCTCGGTGATCTGTCCGGCGATAAAGCCGTGGAAGGTCTGGTTGGCCGTGTGGCCCACCTCGTTGATAAACAGCCTGGCCCTGTCCGGGATATAGGCGTACATGAGCTTATCCTTCAGCGCCAGCAGGCGTTCCTTGTCGGCCAGCATATAGACCGAGATGATAAAGCCCATGAGAAAGTTGAACACGCCCTGGGTGATGCTGACCGTCGTGTTGACAATCTCCGGCATGGCCCCGATCAGGCTGCTGCTGATTTTGGGGAACAGGTCCTGCCACTGGCTCGAGAGCTGGTTCCAGGCGTCCTCGGGCAGGTGCAGCCATTCCAGCACCTGGTTGACCAGCAGGTTAAAGCTGGCCACATAGCCCGGAAATTTGGTGATGAGCATCTCAATACTTTTCTGGAGCTGGGGGATCACAAAGGTGACCACTCCGGTGATCAGCAGGCCGATAAAGATAAAGGTGAGCACCATGGCCGCGGCCCGCTTGCCCTTTTCCCTCAGCCGCCTGCCCCGGATCCGGTTCATGAACTTAAAGACATAGCGCTCGAAAAAGCTCATGGGAATGTTGAGCACAAAGGCGATCCCGATTCCGATGAGCATGGGCATGACAATATCCACCAGAATGCCCAGGCCGTTCCAGATATATTGGATGTTGACCAGCGCCATGAGCAGGCAGACCGCATAGGTGATCAGGAGGATATAATCCTTCATATTTTTCTTCTTAAATACCATCTGCCAGCTCCTTTCATTTCTTTCTAAGTCTAGTATACCCACTTTGTATTAATTTTGCCTGAGAATCAAAAAGAACCCGTATCGCCGTGATACGGGTTCTCGCTTTTATCTTAGTTTCGCCGGTCTCTTCTCCGGTCAAGCTCGGATAAAATCTTCTTGCGGATACGGATATCCGTCGGGGTGATCTCAACCAGCTCGTCGTCATTGATGAATTCCAGGGCTTCCTCTAAGGTAAAGACCTTGGGATCAATGAGCTTTAAGGCTTCGTCCGCTCCGGAGGAACGGGTATTGGTCATCTTTTTGTTTTTGATGGGATTGACGACCATGTCGTCGCTGCGGTTGTTGATGCCGATGATCATACCCTCGTAAACCGGTGTGCCCGCCTCCACCATCATGGTGCCGCGGTCGCTCAGGTTAAACAGTGAGTAGGCCATGGTCTCGCCGGTGACGCCGGAAACCAGCACGCCGTTCTGGCGCTGCGGAATCTCTCCGAAATAAGGCTCGAAGGAATCGAAACGGCGGACCAGGGTGCCCTCGCCGTGGGTGTCGTTGATGAACTCGCTCTGGTATCCCAGCAGCCCGCGGGTCGGCACCAGGTATTCCAGCTTGGTCCAGCCTTCCTCGGCAGCCATGCTCACCATGCTGCCCTTGCGCACGTTCAGCTTGGAGATCACCGTGCCGGAATACTCGTCCGGGACGCTGATGATCACGCTTTCCACAGGCTCCAGCTTGCGGCCCCTTTCGTCGCGGTGCATGATAACCTCTGGCTTGGAAACCGCCACCTCATAGCCCTCGCGGCGCATGTTCTCAAGCAGAATGGATAAATGCAGCTCGCCGCGGCCCGATACACGGTAGCCCTCGGTGGTGCCCTCCAGCGGCTCAACGGTCATCCCGACGTTAACCTCCAGCTCCTTTTCAAGGCGGGCCTTGATGTGGCGGGTGGTCACGAATTTACCGGTTTTGCCGGCAAAGGGCGAGGTGTTGACTAAGAAGTTCATGGACAGGGTCGGCTCCTCGATCTCGATGAGCTCCATGGGCTGTACCTGGTCCACTTCGCCGATGGTTTCCCCGATCATAATGTCTGGAATCCCGGAAACCACCACGATGTCGCCGGCCTTCGCCTCCTTGACCTCAACCCTTGAGAGGCCGCGGTACACAAAGATCTGCCCGATCTTCACCCGTTTAAAGCTGCCGTCACGCTTGCAGACCTCCAGGCTGTCCCCGGTGTGGATGGTGCCCTTGTCGATGCGGCCAATGCCCAGACGGCCGATATAATCGTCATAGCCCAGGGTGGAAACCTGCATCTGCAGCGGTTCCAGGCTCATATCCTCCGGAATGCCCACATGCTTCACAATGGTCTCAAACAGCGGGGTCAGGTCGGTGCTGTCATCGTCCATGTCATATTTGGCAATGCCCTGCTTGGCCACCCCGTACAGAATCGGGAAGTCCAGCTGCTCGTCATTGGCCTTCAGCTCCACAAAGAGGTCGAAAACCATATCGACCACTTCCTCGGCGCGCTGGTCCTTCTTGTCAATCTTGTTGATGAACAGAATGGGGCGCAGCCCCTGTTCCAGGGATTTGTTGAGCACAAAGCGGGTCTGCGGCATGGGCCCCTCGCTGGAGTCCACCAGCAGAATCACCGTGTCAACTGTTTTTAAAATACGTTCGACCTCCGATGAGAAATCCGCATGGCCCGGAGTGTCCACAATGTTGATTTTGATGTGATCGTGCATGATGGAGCAGTTTTTGGAATAGATGGTGATCCCACGCTCTCTTTCCAGGTCATTGCTGTCCATAATACAGTCAACCACTTCCTGGTTATCCCTGAAAACGCCGCTCTGGCTCAACAGCGCGTCGACCAGGGTCGACTTGCCCGCGTCAACGTGGGCGATAACCGCGATATTAATAATCGGTTGTTCTTCTTTCATATGTTTCCTGCTTTCTTCATTAAAAATTTTCACTGTATCCGGTGTTTTGAGTCTTTTGAGCATGGGGGATAAAGGTTCACCGCAGACAGTCAAGAGGTATAATCAGAAAAAGATACCCAGGGCCTCCCCCTGGATATCTTTTCAAAATTGCATTGATTGAAAATTAATCCGTCCTTTATTATACTGCAAAACCAGCCTCAGCACAAGTCTTTTATGAAAAAAACTGAAAACTGAAACCCGTTCCTTTATTTTCCATTCAGGTTCTCACAGATCTTCCCTAAAACCGACATAAACGCTTCGCGCTCCGTATCCTCAATATCCTCAAAAGCCTGACGCTCCAGATCCGCAAAGGCCTGCCCGATCCGGTTGGCGTCCGCTCTGCCCTTATCCGTCAGATAGACATACAGGGACCGGCGGTTGCCGTTTTCTGAGCGTCTTTCGATGAGCCCGGCCGCCTCCATCCGGGGCAGCAGGCTGGTGACCGTCGCCGGCTCGATCTGGCAGCCGGCCGCGATGTCCTTCTGGACACTGCCGTCATTTTTGCTCAGGTATTCCAGCACCTTGGGCTGCCCAGAGGTCAGGCCCGTGCCCTGCAGCGCCGCGTAAAGGCGCTTGCTAAAAAGACTCTGGCTGACAAACAGCAGGTTGTGAAAGCTCTGGTTCATTTTCTTTTCCTTTCCGGGCACACTCAAAGGCGTGCTCAATCAACTCGGCGGCCCCCTCAATGCCAAAAACCGAGGTGTCCACCGACAGGCTGTAATTCCCGGCGGCGCCCCAGGTCCGTCCGGTAAAATGCTGATAATGGCTGGTCCGCTCCCGGTCCTTTTCCGCGATCCGCTGTCTGGCCTGGGCCTCGTCCAGCTGTTCCTTTGCCATTACCCGGCGGACCCGGTCCTCCAGGCTGGCGCTGAGGTAAACATGAAAACCGTCCGGCTGGTCCCTAAGCACATAATCGGCGCAGCGCCCGATGATCACACACGGGCCCTGGCAGGAAAGCGCGCGGATCACCCGGCTCTGGACTTCAAACAGAGCCTCCAGCGGCGGCACCTCTCCGGGCGCCATGGCATAATTGGAGGCCACCAGGTCGTAGAGCAGGCTGTTGGTATAGCGCTGCTCCTCCTTCTCCACATACTGGTTGGTGTAGCCGCCCTCAGCGGCCGTGAGACGGCTGATCTCATCGTCATAAAAGGCCATCTTCAAATCCCCGGCCAGACGCCGGCCCACCTCGTTTCCGCCGCAGCCATACTGCCGGCTGACGGTAATCACCGGGCAGCGGCAGGGCTTGTCCGCCGCCGCACCGGCTGCCGCCCGCGCGCCAAAAAGCCAGTCCTTTAGAAAGGCCAGACGTTTACTGTAAAACCTGACCACCGTGCCCACAATCAGCGCTGAAATCAGCGTTCCCTCCCGGATGCCCTGCAGCCCGTGAAAAAAGACCAGCGACAGAATGCAGGCCGTGGACATCAGCGTCACGTCAAAGCCCACCTTGACCGACCCGAAGGGCTTCTTAAAGGTCACCGCGATGGCGTTCACAATCCCCTCGCCCGGCACCAGGATCACATCCGCAAAGACCTCCAGTGTAATGCCAAAGGCCAGAATCGCGCAGCCGACCAGCAGAAACACAAGCTTCATGGCATAGTTCCCCGGGTTTAAGCCTCCGAGCAGCAGCATGCTGAAATCAATGAAATAGCTGAACACCACGTTCACCACAATCTGCAGGAGCTGGATCTTCTCAAAGCTTCTGCGCAGCAGCGCGATCTCCAGAATAATGAAGAGCATGTTGAGCACGAATGAGAATTCACCCAGCGTCGGCTCAAACCGCAGGCTCAGCACATAGGGCACGCTGGAAATCGGCGAGGTCCCCAGGCTGGCCTTTGTGATAAAGCTGATGCCAAAGGCGTTGATGAGCACCCCAATCGTAAAGACCATATAGCGTTTCATTTTTTCTCCTGCGGTCATTCTCCACACTCCTTCTCAATAATTAGAACTCTAATTATTATACTTCTAATCATTGAAAAGTCAAGACGGTTCAGCCGTGTTTTTATTTTTAAACATGCCCCGGTTCTGCTATAATAAAGGCAGTTAAAAAGGAGAACCCCATGAATTTTCAAACACCCGAAACCTTTAATACCTTCCGGTGCCTGGCCGGAGCCTGCCCGGATACCTGCTGCGCAGGCTGGGAGGTGGTCATCGACCCGGCCGCCGAACAGCTTTACCAGAGCGCCGGGGGCGCCATCGGCAAGCGGCTCCGGGACGCCATGACCCTGGATGCGGACGGTGACTGCATTTTCATCAACCCGACCGGCCGCTGTCCCTTTCTCAACCATAAAGATCTCTGCGATATCCATATCGCCCTGGGCGAGGACGCCCTGAGCGAGACCTGCCGCCTCTACCCGCGCTTTTATGCGAACTATGGAAACCTCCAGGAGGCGGGCCTTTCCCTGTCCTGCCCAGAGGCCGCCCGGCTCATGCTGTCCGATCCTGCGCCTATGGGCTTTGTGACCTCCCAGAACGACGGACCTACCGGTTACGAGCCTGAGCTCGATCCGCTTTTCTGCGCGCGCATGCTCAGAGCCCGGCACCTTGGCCGTACTCTGCTGCAAAACCGCCGCTTCACAATCTTTGAGCGCCTGGCCCTGCTGCTCCAGTTCGCCACCCGGCTCACCGCCCTGCTGTTTATATCTGATGATGCTGCGGAAAATACCCTGTACACCACCTTTTCGGATGATAAACAGCTTAGCCGTACCCTGTCCGCCCTGCGGAGCGCGCCCCGGCCCGAAGGCCCGAAGCCCCATGATACCTTTGAGGCCCTCTTCCGCTGCCTCGGCCAATGCGAGCACCGTCAGACCAGCTTCACCCGGCAGCTGGAAAAGGTGCAGGCACACTTCAGAACAGCGCCCAACCGGTTCGACAACGCCGGGTTTCAGGACCTTCACGCCCATTATTACGAGCATTTAAGCGTGTACCATCTGTTCCGCTACTTCATGGACTGCGCCTGGTCCTGCGAGCCCCTGCTGCAAATTCAGCACACCGCCCTGGCCGTCCTGGCCGTCTACGCGCTCTCACAGCGCCAATGGCTCGAAAACAGCCGCACCCTGTCCGAAAAGGAGCACCAGGCCATCTTTTGCGCTTACTCCCGCGAAATCGAGCATTCCATCCCAAATCAGGCCCTTCTGAGTGACCACCTGACCCGCGACCCCGAGCTGAGTCCTCCCGCGCTGACGGGGCTGCTGATGGCAATGTGAGCCCCATAAAAAAGCCCATATCCCTTTTTAAAGGATACGGGCTTCAGCGCGTCAAAAAAACTTAATCGACATAGTCTCCTCTATGCCACTTTTTTGACAGCCTAAGGCGTCTCTTTACTGATAAAGAGACCTCTACTCCTGCAATTCCACCGCCTGCTTTTCAAGCTGCCCCTTAAAAATCGTCCGGAATAAAAACCGTACCAGCGGCCCGCAGAAGAAAACCTGCCAGCAGAGGGCCATGGGGAAGTTGATGACAATGGTCTCCAGCCAGACGGCCAAAAACTGCACACCCGGCTGCTTAAAAATCAGGGTTGCCCAGAAACTCATCACCGGGCACATCAGACAGACCGTTACCGCGGCCCGGACAATCACGCAGAATATTTCCTTGTCCTCACCCGGCGTTACCATTTTAAAGGCGATTTTGGGGGCGATCCGGTCCATGAAAAAATAGCCCATCACAAAGCAAACCGGCACCATTATCCGCATTTCCTCAAAGGCCATAAAGAATCCCTCGTTGGTCATTCCCCCCATGCGCAGCCCGGTATTATAAAATTCCATGGCCAGCACCATGAAAAAGGTCATTAAAACCGCGTAAACAATCTCCTGTAATTTTGTTTTTGGCATAAAATCACTCCTTATTCTGAAAATAAAAAAAGCGAGCCGTGGCGTCAACTGGACTTACGTGACGTGCACTACTCGCTAATCTGGGTTTATTATAACACTTGATTTTTAATTTTTCAAGAATGCCCTGCCCATTATTTTTTATTTTCCTGCCCCCTGCTCAAAAGACTCAAAACCTCTGAAAATTGGGTTTTGAGTCTTTTGAGCATGCCTTTAGAAAAATCAAAACGACTTTGATATAAAAAACCCCGGCATAAAATCCGGGGCTTTGTGATATCGGTATAATTATCTCTTTGTTAACGTTTTGAGAACTGTAAAGGCCCTGAAATGCTTGTTTTTCTATAGGATTTGTTGCTTGTGTGTTTTATGTTCTGGGCGATGTAGTTCTTCTTATAACAATCTATTACTATTGTATTTTTGATATCTAGAAACTCTTTCACAATCTTTTCGGCAAATCAATATATTTTACCTGTTTTCTTTTGTGTAATTATATTTCAGCTATACTGGTAATTTTTTTCAATTTCATCAAATAGGGGAAGAAGTACCACACAATTATGTCTTTTTAACATATTTAATGGAACACTCACAGAAAAACTGGTGTTTTCTAAACTTCTATTTCTTTTATACTGTCCCCAAAAATCCGGAATCGACGAATGGTCTACATTTACACAATATTCAATATACTTACTTTTTCTAGTATCCATGTAAAATTTCATCGTTTCCTTAATCATTGGCTCTACAAATTCCCATTCGATTTTTTTAATTACCAATGTATGGTAAAGAGCGACAATTCCCAGGGTTTCTCTATCAAAGTAATTATGAGCTTTATTTTCTATATCCACTAATTTTACATATTCATTTATAAACAAACCAAAAATATCCTGACCTTTTTTGTCACCAAAATTTCGGATGAAAAATTTAGAATACCAATTATCAATATAATCATTAGCAAATTTTTGTTCTTGTTTCATCTTCTCACCTTCCGACAAATTCACCATTCGAATTTTACGCCATTACGCATTAAAAGAAAATATAGGTTTAAAAAAATCCAGGGCCAAAAGATTGACCCTGATTTAAGAGGAATAACTATTATTTCAAACTCTATTGCCAATCCGCAGGATAAGTGATATAAACAAATCTTGCAAATTGTGGAGCTGAAAACTGAATTGAAGACCCCTTGGGAATAAAAATAACATCACCTTTATTCCCAATAATGGAGCGGCCATTTATATTGATACATAGCGTGCCTTCTATGATATAGTCAAACTCATCATACCCGAGTGTCCAGTCGAATGTTGTATGATCCATTTCCATTACTCCGGCTCCCAGACGCGGACTTTCGTTTAATGTAACAATATCTTTTAAAAATACTTTATCGCCGGATTTTCCAGTATCGAAAGGTTCAGGCTTTACGGTATCCGTTTTTACACAGAGCACACCACTCTCATCAACCTTTTTTTCAAATTCCAAAGCTTCATTTTTAATTGTATTATCTGTCAATTCATCTAATACTTTATGAATAATTTCATATATTTGTTTATCATCCATTTTATTCTCCTTCCACTTTAATTGCTTCATTTTTATCATTCTTTAAAAATAGCAGGGCAACCAGGACAGCAATAATACCTGCTGCAACTTTTCCAATAACTAAAGGTAAAAGATACTCCGGTGCGTTGGCAGAGACATATCCTAAATGATCGCCCAATGCTGCTACTGCTGGGACAGCAAAAGCAATTGCAATAACCTTTCCTCGATTATCCATATCCTTAACCATTCCAAAGGTTGGAATACTGTTTGCCAGTGCTGCAATCATCCCAGCCACTGCAATATCGTTGACACCCAAAATTTTCCCAAATTTTGATAAAAGTTTTGACATCGTTGTTGTAATGAAATGCACGAGTGGATAAGCGCCTGCTAAAGTAATAGCAATTGTTCCGATAATTTCAAGTTGTGGACCGATCGGGTCCATTCCTGGAATAATAACGATTCCTGTCAGTCCCTCGACAATCGCGCATGCAAAAGACATTACAATAATGATCGTAATAATTTTAGAAAATACACTGAAGCCTTTGAGCAAACCATTTGGAATTTTCCATAATCCAATAGCCAGAAGTATGGAGAGTAAAGCCGCAGGTACAATATTGATCAATGTCAACAATACCGGTATGCCTGCAATCATGGCACCAATAAAAGTTCCGAAGGGAATGGATATAATACCAATCATCATACCTTTTGCCAAAAAAGTTTTATCTTTTTCTTCCACAATACTCAAAGATACCGGAATCGAGAAAACAATGGTACACCCCAGCATGGACGCAAGCAAAATACCCGAAAGAACTACAATGTCCTGATTTGATGTCATGACCTGTGCAAGCGGAAATCCTCCCATGTCAATTGCTAATAGTGATCCAGAAAACATTGCCGGATCTGCACCAATTAAATTAAAAGCAGGCGCGACAATAGGTGTTAAAATATTTCCGATAACAGGCGCTAGACACATAATCCCTACCATAGACATTGCAAGTGGCCCCATTGTGTTTATGCCTTCTTCAAACTGTGCCCCATACCCAAAGCGATTATTCAAAAAAACTTTATCAATGGCTCCCCAAAACATAAAAGCCACCATGATATAAATAATAATTGTACTAACACTCATAGTTTACTCCCCCATTCCTTTAAATCTCAAGCGGCCGATCCACTGCAAACGCGACAGCATTGGCAAAAGCATCCACTGCTGCTTTACAGGCAGACTGTGTTCCTGTTAAAAGAGCTCCTCCGCAGTTAGTAACTGTTGGCGGCCCCCAAAATTCAGCCACATGAACATTTGCTGCTTTAAGCGCAGCGTCCAGAGCATACATCGACTCCAGAGGTGCAGACGCCACATAAGCAAGAGATGTCCCTTCCTCCAGTCCAAGAGAGTTTGCGTAAAATTTACCAATTCTCGATATATTATAAGCATAATATACAACCGAATCATCCTCATTTACACTGTAAAGGGAAGATTTTGTTTCAATAAATTCTTTGATATAGTTCAGACCACTTCGCACATCATCTGGGGACGGGCCCGAAATAATGCCTATAACTTCTCCACCATATTTTGACCAGGCACAACTTCCACCACCATAGGTTGATTCTGCATAAGCAACCTGAATATTTGCTTTTTTAGTAGCATCATCCATTGCGATAAAAGCTGCGTCATCGTTATCCGCTGTAAAAATTCCAATACTGCGGTGATTATCCGGCAATTTTAGTTCTTTAAACATGTCTTTATCAACATTAGGAATTAGCTTTTGACTTAAGACATAAGTTTTAATACGATCACCTTTCATTTTAAACTCCCTTTAACAGACTGTTGTCTTATTCGATTCAACGACTAAATCAACACCGCTTTTCTTTTCACGTAACATGGTATTGACAAGTTCCGCAATATGCGCACCTGCCTCAGCAGGAGGTGTTCCATGCTGATGTATATTAGAAATAACAGTTCTTCCAGATTCCATCATACCTACTTTTGGATTATACGTCATATAGCAACTCATACTCTCTGATGAAGCCACCCCTGGCCTTTCTCCGATAAGAATTAAAACCAGTTTTGCGCCAACGGTTTCAGCGATAAAATCACCTGCTCCCACACGGGAGTATTCAACAAAAACCGGTGTTCCGGGATCAACACCAAAGGAATTCAACCCTTGTTCTAACGCCGGCAGTATTTCACGGATATTTGCCTCAATCGCTGTGGAACTAAGCCCATCACCAATGACAATTTGAACATCTGGATTTTGTTTTAAGCGTTCCTTCATGATTTTCGTGTTTTCTTCATCGAAAATTCTTCCCAAATCTGGACGTAGTAAATACTGAGCTTTATCTTCTGCCTTTGTTTTAACTACTGGCAACTTCAGATCATCAATAAATTCTGGAGAAACCATTGTTTGAACGGCATCGCGCGCAGCAGCAAGATCAGCGCGTATTCTCAGCATCGTAGATGTTTTATAACGCGGACCGGCTTTTCCAATGCCAAGTCTTGCGGGCGTTCTGCTTTTTAAGCGAAGATATATTTCTCCATTTTGGGGATGGTCTATCAAGAGCTCTTTACGCAAATCTATTTCTGTAATATCTACCAGATCTTCATTTTTACTGGATTCTGTTAAAAGAGAAGTATTATTGTTTTTGCTTTCGCCCAAAACTTTCATAACCGCTTCTAATATTTGCTTTTCATTTATTTGATTATTCATTTACTCATCCTCCTTAGATTATTTAAAAAAGATTGATGCGTCGCCGGCCAGCTCTGTCAAATGGTCATTTTCATCCATAATTCCCCATTTGCGGCACCAGTCCCCAAATTCTGGAATAACCTTTTTATTCGTCATTTCACGTAATGTTGCCATATCATGGTAAGAAGATGTTAAGTGGTTTAGCATCACATCATCACCGCCATTAATGCCCATAAAATAATTACATCCAGCCAAAGCCAAAAGGGATTCAAGCATATCTAGATCATTAAATGAAGAATCCATATGACAAGTCATTGTTGAGTCTACGCCCATGGGAATTCCTTGTATTTTACCCATAAAATGATCTTCAAGAGCCGCTCTAATAACCTGTCTGCCATCATACAGATATTCCGGTCCAATAAAGCCAACAACCGTGTTAACTAAATAAGGTTGATATCGCTTAGCTAATCCATAGCAACGTGCTTCTAAAGTCATCTGGTCTACACCATGATGTGCCTCAGCGGATAATTCAGAACCTTGTCCAGTTTCAAAATACATCACATTTGGTCCGATAGACGTCCCCTGCTTAAGCATTAGGTCTTTTCCAGTTTGCAGCATCTCGGCATCAATTCCAAAAGAAGAATTTGCTTTTTCAGTTCCCGCAAGACTTTGGAACATTAAATCCATTGGAACTCCATTTTTCAGACATTCAATCTGTGTCGTAATGTGCCCCAGAACGCAAATTTGCGTTGGAATCTCCAATTCACGTTTTATTTCATCAAATAAATTCAAACTGCGTGTCAAACTGTCAATAGTATCATCAACAGGATTTAGTCCAAGAACCGCATCACCACACCCATAACTAAGGCCTTCATACAGTGACAATTTTATAGAATCCGGATCATCCGTCGGATGATTCGGCTGAATCCGACTGGCCAAAATGCCTCTTTTTCCAATGGTGGTATTACAAGTAGCCTCCACACGTATCTTCTGCGCAGCATAAATCAAATCCATATTCCCCATTAGCTTCCCAACGGCTGCGGCAACTTCTGATGTGATACCTCTTGCCATACGTTTTAAATCCAGTTCCGATGTTTTATAATCCAGGATATACTCTCTTAGATCGCTAATCGTCATATTCTTGAATTCACTGTAAATCGCTTCGTTAACATCATCTTGAATAATTCTGGTCACCTCATCTTCTTCATAAGGAACACAGGGGTTATTTCGGATATCTGAAACTAAAAGATTGCTCAATACCTCTTTTGCAGCTACACGCTCCTGTTCCGACTCAGCCGCAATTCCAGCCAGAATATCTCCTGATTTTTGCTCATTTGCCTTTGCCAGAACATCATTAACTGAATCGAATTGGTAGACCTTTCCAAATAGCTTTGTTTTTAATCGCATTGCTTCTCCTCCTCTAATAACTAAATGCTATTGTTTTTATTACAACGGGTACTGCTTCTCCTACTCCAACAGGTCTTCCAATGTCAATGTAATCGCCATTACCTACATTAACACCATCCAAACAGATAATTTGCTTATCCTCAGAAAGATATTTCTGAATAGATTGTCCCAATACCTTTCCATAGTCTACTTTTAAAACTACGATAAGCGCTTCCTGTTTTTGTATAATCGGCTGCATCCCGATAATAATCTTTCTGGCCATCAACTGTATCTCATCGAACGTCAACATTTTTTCACTTTCAATAGCCAACGCAATATTCATTGATGTATCTTCACCATGTATCCAATTTATTTTTTTTTCAAAAGTTTTCTTTATTTCTTCATCTGTATAGTTTATTGGGTTATCAACCTTCATGATCGGTGTATTCACAATCGGCAGACAGTTTTTGGCGGTGACAGTGATGGTGCTTCCGCTTATATTAACGCTGTGGTTTCCAGCGCCAACAACCGTTGCACCAATTGTCTCCGCTGGCTTAACGACATTAACAGCACCTTTAGCTAAATTTTTTCTTATTTTCTTTGCCAGTAGCACGCCAATATCACCAAATACATTTGTTTTTGGCAATAGCTCTTGATAAACAAGATCACCGACCCCACCTGAAAGTGAAACATAGTCTGGAATTTTAACAAAATCTTTTACAATTTTATTAGTCGCCAAAAAATCAATGAGAAAGCTTCTTTGTGATGGATCAATAATCTCTATTATCCCTTTCGCCAAAACTTCTGTTATTTTGTCAAACATATCATCGGTTAATGTGCCGCCTGCTTTGACGGTTATCCCCATCGCCTGAAAAAGCTTTTGTATTTTGGGGAAAATATACTCTATTTCATTTGTTTCCTTTGAAAAACGAATGAGTCTTCCTCCAATGTCAAAACAACTCGCTTCAAGAACTTCTCCATTTTCGAACAGCGCTACATTTGTTGTGCCACCACCGATATCTAAATTTAAAATAGTTCCTTTATTTCTTCTTGAAAATTCTGAGGCGCCACTACCTTTTCCTGCCAAAATACTTTCAAGCTCGGGTCCCGCTGTCGCGACAACAAAATCACCTGCATAATCACTGATCTCCCTTAGTACATTTTCAGCATTTTCTTTTCTTGCAGTATCACCTGTTATAATTACTGCGCCTGTCTGTACATCACTTGGCTTAATACCGGCTGTATCGTACTCCTTTTTAACGATGTCCATGATTCCGTCCGTGTCAAGCACAGCGTTTGACAGCAGTGGTGTAAAATAAATAGGACTGCGGTAAATAATCTCTTTATCTACAATTTGAATGTTTGGCACTCTGAAGTTTGATGCAATATTTTCAATAATAATATGGCTGAATACCATCTCAGTAGTTGAGGTTCCAATATCAATACCTACACTTAAAACTTTTTCTTTCATAATTTCCGACCCCTTCAAAATAAAAAGCTCGCCAAACAGAAATAATATCTGTATGCCGAGCTTCGTCACTCTTTCATTTATGCTTCATCGCATAAACACATTATTTAATTTTAAAATCAAATGTTACTTGTGTACCGCCATTCCCTGATTGAATTTCCAATCTTCCCTTTAACTTATTCTGCACAAGATTTTCGACAATTTTTAATCCTAGGCTTTTATTTTCTTGCTGAACTTCATACCCAGTCCCATTATCAGTTACTGTTATATTGGCATACCCCATATTTCCTTCGGAAACAGCGATTGTAATTCGTCCATTCTTTCGATTTTCAAAGGCATATTTCAATGAGTTCTGGATCAATTCATTAATGACCAGGGCAATGGAGGATGAAATATCCGAAGAAACGCGCAGATCATCACCTGTCACATCTATTTCAATTTTTTGCTTTTCCAAATTCATTAAGTCCGTAAAATTTTTTTTAATTTCCTCAATGACGGTAAAAAGACTAATCTCATCTACTCCACTATACAAAAGGCTTTCATGTGTTGTAGCAATGCTAAGGATTCGGTTCATAGCATCTGATAAAGCGGTTTGTGTCTCTACTGATTTTGCCCGACGCCATTGTAAACGGAGCAAACTGTGCACTGTTTGCAAATTATTTTTAATTCTATGATGGATCTCTTGGATAGCAGTGGATTTTAAAATCAACTCCTGTTCGTTTATTCTGAGTTCTGTAATATCACGAATAACAATTAAAAATACGCCTTTATCCTTTAAATTGAACTGTCGTATACGATAATAGTAAGCCCCAATTTTCATGTCTGCTTCGGAGCGTTTACCATCTTTGGGCAGTAACTCACCATGGAGTGAAACTTTTGAATATTCCTGTCCTAAAATATCATAAACATATCCCTGTTTTCTGTACAGTTTAGCAGCAACTGTATTGCGGTATAAAATCACGCCATTTTCACTTACAATAATAAGCGCATCATCAAAGTACTCTGTAATCCAGACACAGTCTTTTAAAATAGGCAAAGTTCCCGCTGTATTTGCCATCAATTTTTTTGTATTTCTTTTTAAAGGCCAGTCTTCCTTGGTTGGTCTCTCAAAAATTAAAACACCAATGGTTTTATCCTTATTTTTTATTGGCTGAACATTTTGAATGACTCTTCCCTCTAATCTTGAAGAAAAAATTGTGGCTTCAACCTCTTCAGTTTCCTCTCCAGAACGAAAAGTTCTAAAAACCGCAGGTTCATCTTCCTCACGAACGATACAACCTAACGTACTTAGCTGGTAAAGTGAATCTTTTTTTAAAGCTTCTGCCACAACCACCGCCTCAGATATTTGAATGCAGGGACAGTCAATAAAAACATCTTGATCTGTTTTGGAGGCAATATCAGCAAGTACTTCTGACTTTTCTATAATGATATCAATATCTTCTTCCGTTAAATTAGTATATTTTTCACATAAATTTCGAATAAGTACAGACATTATTTTCGTCTTCCCTTAAGTAAAATTTCAGCGACTCGCTGCATCGAAATCTGTTTTTCTTTGCTAATCAAACGGATATACTCATAAGCTTCATTTTCGCTGATATTTTTTTTCTTCATAATCAAACCTTTAGCCTTTTCAATAATCTTTCTTGCTTCTACAAGCTCCTTTGTCTTCTTCACCTCTTGCTTAAGGTGTATAATCTCCTTGCTTCTGGCTCTAGCGACATTGATACAAGGCATGATGGAACGCTCATTAATGGGTTTTACCAAATATCCTGAAGCGCCTATCTCCATTGCCTGATCTACAAATTTTTTATCATTATATGCTGTGACCATAATTACGGTTTCAGCAAGGGCCTCTTCCAAAATGCAGTTAGCTGCCGCAAACCCATCAAGGACAGGCATCTCAACATCCATAAGCACAACATCCGGCTTTTTATAGCGACATATTTCAATGGCTTCAAATCCATCAAGCGCTTTTCCTACTACTTTGTATCCAAGATTTTCCAGAACCTCTTCTAAATCCATGATAATAATGGGTTCATCATCTACAATAACAACCGTTGTTTTTTTCTTATCGTCCAATATTACCTCTTCCATCTTATCACCGTCCTGCCAACCTTTAAAATCGATACTAACAAAAAAGCAAACAGAGACCCCAAAAGTTATCTCAGTTTGCTACATCGTAAACCTATCAAAATGTTTGTATCCGTCTACAAACATATATTTAATTTTCTTTAATTCTATATTAGATACTTATTTTTGTCAAGAACTTTATGTTTAGTGATTTTCTATAAAAATACAATTTAATCATAACAAAGACTTTAACTTAAGTGTTTCATTGGCATTATTCTTTTTCTTCTATATATTTTTTAAGTTTCTTAGCTAACTAAAAATTTCCAATGAATATTTTGTATTTAATACTTTATACTTATATGTCGAATCTTAATCCAATTACTTAAATTTATTTTATCATCGATATTTCTTTTTTTTATGAATAATCACTTTCTCTTTATTCATAGCGATCAATGTAGTTTCAAGCTGCTCAACCATATCTAATGCTCGTTTTTCAACGCCGATTGCCAACTTCAAGTCCTTACGAAGTCCTGAAATCTGTTTCGTCAATTCCTTTTTCTCCTGACTAAATCGCTCTTTCGATTTTGGCTCTGCCCGCCGCATTTTGTTGTTAAGCTTCTTTCTTTTGTTGATTAAATCATCCATCTCTGTCTGAATTTCTTCCTGTTTTTCTTTGAGCTGTTCATAGGTATCGATCTGATTTTTGCACAAAAAGATGGTCTGCTGGGATATTTCTTCCATGCGGCGGACTTCTTCTTTGATATAAGGGCTCATGGAAACCTGTCCTTTGTTTTTGGGATAGATCCCCAATTGGTAGCAAAAAAACAAGTAAAGGTTGCGAAGTTTTCGGTACTCCTCTCCAAATCCCAGTATGCCTTCGATCTGTAATTTCTTTGGTGTGGGTACAAAGAATAAAATGGGTTCTTTGCTTCTTTCCCGGACTTCTGGCCCTCTTTGTCTATAGATCTGATCTTGAATGTGCAGCACGGAGTAGGCTTCTCCGAGTGTTTTAAAGCGTGTGAAGCGTGGATAATGTGGCAGCTTCAGCGCGCAGGAATCAATTTTCCCTTTAATCTGATACCCTTTTTGTCTCAGATAGTCGTAGAATTCTTTCATCGTCATTGAGCGTTCAATGGCTTCGTCGATATCGGAACGATAAAGGGCATAACGTGTCGGCTCTCCCTGTTTTTCTGCCTGGTAAAGGCCCGGACTCCGTTTGCGTTTTGTGGGGTTTTCAATCACGGACAGATGCTGTTCTCGGCATAGAGCGTCGGAGGTATCCCGCAGCCGCTGGTATTCTGCTTTGCGTTCATTGTACTTCTTTCCGTCAAGGAAAGAGACGGAATTGATGACGAAATGGTTGTGCAGGCAGTTGGTATTAAGGTGGGTGCTCACGATCACTTCATACTTGTCGCCCCACATTTTTTGCGCGAGCTTGACACCGATTGTGTGGCACTCTTTGGGTGTAAGCTCGTCGGGTCTGAAGCTTTGACAGGCGTGATGGGCCAGGATTCCACCTGTTTTGCCAAACCTTTCTTTGGTGATCTGCATCTGCTGTCCGGCGGTTTTGACGGCGCAGTTAATGCCGGTTACATAGTATTGTCGTTCAAATTTGGTCTTGTTTTCATCGGCTGCGTAGTGCAGCACCTGATAGAGATCGGAGTTTAAAAAGTCGGGATTTTCGGTTTTATCAACGTTTTTGGCATACTCAATGACACGGTTCAAGCTGTCCTTGACGGGCCAGATTTTGGTGATGGCCATTGTTTTTTCTCCTTTCCGGGGCTAAAACGGCATGCATTTCAAGCAGGGTTTCTTCTAAGACCGCGATGGCTTTTGGGGCGTCATAATCGCCTAAAGCATTCTGAATATCGTATAATAGGGTCATCAATTCCCTATATTGGAAAGAGGGCAACGGCTTCGGTTCGTACCCTCTGGCCAGCATCCGCAGGTATTCGGAAACGCTTAATCCGCACTTTTTGCTGTTGGTGATAATCTGATTTTTTTCATCTTCCCGTACTCTTATTTGAATGGTTTCTCTTCGATTTCTCATGGGCTTCTCCTTTCATGAACTGGGGGTTGCAGGGGGCTTTGCCCCCTGTTTCGGCGGCGTGGCAACACAAAGCCAATGCTTGTTACACCCTATGACATTTGGCTGCTTCTTTTTTCTTTGTATCTCTGGAAAAGGATGCAAGATTGCACACTCTTTACAAAATGCAATCTTAAACAGAGTATTTCAAGATTGCATTTATATAGAAGCGTACAACCTTGCATCCTTAACTTTCTGCTGGATGATCCAGATACCAATACCAGATATTATCCTCTTTGACAGATAGAACATTTAATTCTTTCTTGGCTTTATCTGCGGTTCGTTTCCCGATCCCTTCATCAACTAGTCTTTGAATTATTTCAGTAGATGGCATTCTTAAATCTGCCTGCTCGGATAAAATTTCTGGAATCCGTTTAAGCGCTTTATTAAATTTTTCTGCTTGTGATTTTTCTTGAAGCTTTTCCATTCCTTTCAAAAAAGTATCTGTTGGAATATCTGTATAGCCCAAAAAGTGTACTGCTTCTCCAAGTTCAAATTCTATTCCGGGACACATCGGCGCTAAATTATTTTTAAACTGTAACATAACTTTACGCCCTCTATTTTCCATTGCCTCTGTAACCAGCAGGACACTACGAACCGCAGCCGCAATGTCAATTGAACCGAGTGCACGATATAAATCTTTAGTGCCTTCTTTTTTATTAAGATGGCCGATTAAAATAATTGAACAGCCTGTCCGCTCTGCAATACCTGCTAGTCTTGCAAACTGCGGTCGAACTTTATTGGACTGATTCATATCAACCATCTCACCGAGATATGCTTGTAAGGGGTCCAGAATTAAAAGGCGGGCCTTCTGTTGAATAATTGCCTGTTCAATCCGCGCATCAACAAATGAAAGTGGATTTTTGCTTTCATCAATCACAAACACCTTCTCACAATCTGCCCCTGCCTGTTCCAGTCGGGGTTTAATTGTATCTGCAATCCCATCTTCTGCGGTTTGATAAATCACATTAAAAGGGGGCAGAGGCTCCCCCTTGCATTCCGGTAAAGACAAACCGCGTGTCAATAATGCGATTAACTTTAAAATAAGAAATGTTTTGCCACATCCCGGATCACCCTGTAATAATGTGATTTTCCCAAAAGGAATAAAAGGATACCAAAGCCATTCGACTTCCTCTGCCTCTATCTCAGATAGTTGCACAAGCTTAAGTTCCTGTGAATCTTTCAAATTGGCGCCTGATCGTTTCTCATCCAACATTATCCCTCCTCGTTAAAATAGCCTGTTTCCTCCCACACCTTACGGTCAGGGCAATAATAATTATATTCGGATGAATCCTTAAGCTTAAAAGCATAACCAAATTTGAAAATTCCCTGCTGTAATCCGACGCGAATATACTGAGCATCCTTACCCATAGCTTTTGCAATCTCTGTGATCGGAACGTTTCGTCCTTTAAATTTGGGTAATTCCACATATAATTTCTGATAATCTAACATTTTTCCCTCACTCCTTTAAAATTTCTTCCATCTCAACGTCAAGAGCTTTCGCCAGTTTACACACTATAATGGGTGTACAGCTTTTCCCTGCTTTAATACATGAAATCGTCTGTCTGGAAACATTACTCTCTTCTGCCAATTTAGAAATATTAAAATTTTTCTGGGCCATTAAAATCTGAAACTTCATTAAATCGATCTGCATGTTTATCCTCCTTATTTATATGCACTCTAGTTCGTATAAAGAAATTATAATACACATCATTAGGCCAAGTCAATATAATTATGTATTTTAATTTCATAATATGTACTTGAAATTCGTTTTTCTTTGTGTTAATATAAATGTAAAGTGATCACTTTACATTTAAAGACCTTTAGATTGTCTCAAAATACATTTATTTAAGAAAGGATTAAGAAAATGTGCAAATCTCAAGAAATTGGAGCGCGTATTAAGGAATCTCGAAAATTAATGAAACTGAGCCAAACAGATCTCGCCGATGCCCTCAACAAGTCATTACGGACGGTTCAAAAATATGAAAGCGGTGAAATTGAGCTCAACATTGCAACAATCAATGATATTGCCAAAGTTTTAAAAACGAGCCCTGCCCATCTATTAGGTTACTATTCAACAAGTAATATTGAAGTCACATGTGTTGCCGATTTAATCAATTTTTTGTTTCAGTTAGATGACAAACAAGAAGTACATTTTGATCTTGACATAAAAAAGCCAAAAGAAGATGGTGAATGGAGTTGCTCAATTGTTTTTGACGGGCAGGACAAAGAGCATAAATATAATTCTTCCATTTGTCTAATTTTAGAAGACTACGAAAATCATCGCGATCTCTTAGAAACTGACTGGATTTCTAAAAAAAGCTATACTGAATGGCAAGAGAAAAAACTAGCTTATTATTCAGATTCACTTTTAACGGATAAATCCGATAATCATGATGAATAAACCCAAGGCTGTTATCAGGACTCTTATCCTATAACATAAAATTTATTATGAAAGGAATGGTATGTATGAGGTTACCAAATGGTTACGGCAGTGTCGTCAAACTCTCCGGCAAGCGCCGAAAGCCGTACATTGTCCGAAAAACGGTCGGATGGAAAATTGATGAGGTTACAAAAAAGAAAAAACAGGAATATGTCATTATCGGTTATGCTCCCACAAAAGCGGATGGCCTTCAAATGTTGGCAGACTATAATAAAAATCCCTATGATATCA
Source organism: Eubacterium sp. 1001713B170207_170306_E7 (assembly GCF_015547515.1). Lineage (NCBI taxonomy): Bacteria > Bacillati > Bacillota > Clostridia > Eubacteriales > Eubacteriaceae > Eubacterium > Eubacterium sp. 1001713B170207_170306_E7. Next base: position 211,588 of record NZ_JADMVE010000006.1, on the reverse strand, counting down.
ACGCTTCAAAGATAACCTTTGAGGAAGTTTTTAAAAAATGGTCTGAAAAGAAGTTTTCAACCTGTTCTGATTCAAATATTAAGGGCTACAATGCCTCTTACAAGCTATGCGGCACTTTGCATAACAAAATCTTTAAAGAAATTAAACTGGTCGATTTGCAATATATTATTGATAGTTGTGGAAAGAATTATCCAACTCTGAGAAAATTAAAAGTTTTGTTCAATCAGCTTTATGACTATGCTTTAATGAATGAAATCTGCAACAAAGATTACTCACAATTTGTCGATATTTTGCAGTATAAAGATAAAAATCCCAACCAGTTTAATCGCAAGAAGTTTAGTGATGAGCAGATTAAAACCCTCTGGGATTTAGAGAATGATCGATACTATCAAATTATTCTTATGCTTATTTATAATGGCGCAAGAATATCAGAATTTTTGAATTTAAAAAAAGAAGATGTTAACCTTGAAAAACGTTTCTTTGATGTTATAGACTCAAAAACGGAAAATGGCATTCGCAAGGTGCCTATTGCTGAAAAAGTCTTTCCATTTTATCAATGGTGGTATGAAGATCACCCTGAATGCCCTTACCTTATTCATACTGAGGATGGTAAGCAATTTAAATATCGAAATTACTATGACAGTTATTTCAAGCCCATTATGGACAATTTCCATTGGGATCAGACACCTCACTGCTGCAGGCATACCTGCATTTCACTTCTGGCCGCAGCGAATGTCAATGAAACAATTATAAAGAAAATTGTGGGACACTCCGGTGCAATGTCTTTGAGTGAAAAAGTGTACACACATTTTGATCCTCAAGAACTGGTCGATGCCATCAATAAAATATAAAAAGGACATTTTCCAAAGAACGGTGCCCTGGAAAATGTCCTGAATATCAGATATTACTGTTGCATGCTTGTTGCATTTGTGTTGCATACCACCAAAAATCCTATGCAACTGACAACTTTTCACAACTTCTATAAACCTTGTATTTCCGGGCCTTTACAACAAAACCCAGCCATAAACAATTCCTCGAAAAAGTATAAAATCTATCTCTTTGAGAACTGTGGTGCACGACGTGCTTTTTTGAGACCGTATTTCTTTCTTTCGGTCATTCTTGGGTCACGGGTTAAGTAACCGGCTTTTTTCAGTTCTGGTCTTAAGTTGGCATCGGCTTCGAGTAAGGCTCTTGCAATACCATGACGGATTGCACCAGCCTGGCCGGTGAAACCGCCGCCGTATACGTTGACGATCACGTCAAAGGTATCGGTGGTTCCTGTTAAGGTTAATGGCTGTCTCGCGATCACTTTTAAGGTTTCCATACCAAAGTATTCATCGATATTGCGGCCATTGATGACGAATTTACCTTCGCCTGGTAATAAACGAACTCTGGCGACAGAGGTTTTTCTTCTACCTGTTCCAAAATATTGTACTTTTGCCATTCTATTTTTTCTCCCTTCTTAGCATTAAATTTCTAAAGCTTCTGGCTGCTGCGCAGCATGCGGATGTTCGTTGCCGGCATAAACCTTTAATTTGGTCATGATCTGGCTGCCCAGCTTGTTGTGGGGAACCATGCCTTTAACGGCTTTGGTCACCAGTAATTCTGGCTTGTCTGCTAAGAATTTTCTGTATGTTACTTCCTTTAATCCGCCTGGATGTCCGGAATAGGTTTTGTATAATTTCTGATCTAATTTGTTACCCGTTAAGACAATTTTGTCTGCATTGATAATGATCACAAAGTCACCGCAGTCTACGTGTGGTGCAAAATATGGTTTGTTCTTTCCTCTTAAAATATTGGCTACTTCAGTTGCCAGACGGCCTAATACTTTTCCTTCGGCGTCAACAACGTACCATTTACGCTCTATTTCATGAGATTTTGGCATTTTTGTTGCGTTTGAATTCATCTCAAGCTCCTCCTTCATTCTTCTAAAAAACTCGGTTATTCTGTGTTAATCTATAGTGTCTTTCCAGTAAAAGTGGGGTTACCGGAACACGTTTATCAATGTATCGGGGCTAGTGATACAATAACGTCCACGCTATATTCTATTACATCTCACCTGGCGTGTCAATTCTTTTTTGCTTAATTTTCCGGCTTTTTTGATGTTTTTTCAATACAGCACTTCCCGCAGAAAAAGCCCCTGGGGCGGTGCCGTGATTCCTGCCTGTTTTCGGTCGCAGGAAGCGATGATCTCCGGCAGCGCAGCTGCCTCCAGCCTGCCCATGCCGATTTCCGCCAGAGTGCCGGTCATGATCCGGACCATGTTGTACAGAAAGCCGTTGCCGGTATAGGTCACGCGCAGTAAGTCCCCCTCCTGTTCAAAGGCGATGGCGCGGACCGTGCGGACGGTTCCCCTGACACTGCTGCCCGCCGCCATAAACCCGCGGAAGTCGTGCTCGCCCAAAAAAGCCGCTGACGCTGCCTTCATGCTGGAAACATCCACAGGATATTGGATATGCCAGCTGTATTCGGCGTAAAAAGGGCTTAAAACCGGATTTAAACAAATCTGGTAGGTATAAACCTTACCGCGCGCCGAATAGCGGCTGTGAAAGCCTTCTGGGACCTCACAGCTTGACAGCACCCGGATGTCCTCCGGCAGCTTGGTATTGATGGCGGCCGCGAAGCGCTCAGGCGGCACCCGGCTTTCGGTATGGAAGTTGGCACTTTGCCCGAGGGCGTGGACGCCGGCGTCGGTACGGCCCGAGCCGTAAAGGGTGATCTTCTCCCGGGTCACGGCTTCGATGGCGTCTGTCAGAACCTGCTCGACGGCGAGAGCGTTCGGCTGGCGCTGCCATCCGGCGTATCGGGTGCCTTTGTAGGCGATGATCATCTGGATATTTTTCATGGTATGCTTCCTTAAATAAATCGGGACCGGCAGCTTTTACCGGTCCTTCGAGTGTCAAAAATCTGAGAGACGAAGCCTTTTACCTAAGGCAGATAAAAGCGTCCTGCGGGCACCACACGCTCAACGCTATCTTTCTTCACTAAAGCTGACGCTTTATCTCACAGATGTCCGGCGGCTTCGATAAAACGGCACGATTCCTGGCCGTTATCCACAGCGCCTGGACCTTTTTCTTATCTGGATAAAAGGCGCAGTCTCAGGCGGCTCCACTTCTTTGATTATCTGAGGACCGGCAGCTTTTACCGGTCCTCCATGTTTTTTACGCTCACGCTGGGAAAATCAGCGGTATGGTGATAAACCGTGACAGAATAAAGACAGCGATCATGATAAACATGACCACAAAGGCCCAGCCGTCACGCTTGGCAAACCGCAGCTGGTTCATGCGGGTACGGTTCTCGCCGCCCCGGTAGCACCGTGCTTCCATGGCGGTTGCCAGCTCGTCGGCCCGTCTGAAGGCGCTGATGAACAGCGGCACCAATATGGGGATCAGGGCTTTGGCCCGTGAAATGATATTGCCGGTCTCAAAGTTGGCGCCTCTGGCCTTCTGGGCTTTCATGATCCGGTCGGTTTCTTCCATCAGGGTCGGGATAAACCGGAGCGCGATGGACATCATCATGGCCAGCTCATGGGCATAGCGGCGCACAAAGGGAATGCCCTTCATGCAGAACTCCATGCCGTCGGTCAGATCAATGGGCGAGGTGGTCAGAGTCATGATGCTGGTGCCCACCACCAGGAAGATCAGACGCATGGCCATAAAAACCGCGACCTTTACCCCTTCCATGGTAATGCGCAGTGGTCCCAGGCTGGCGATTTCAGTCCCCGGTGTCATAAACAGGTTAAGGATAACAGTCAGCAGGATAATAAAGATCAGCCCCTTGACCCCGCGCACAATGTAGGAAAGCGGGATTCTGGAGGCGATGATAATGCCGACCAGCAGCGCGAAGGCCGCGATATAGCCCCACAGGTTATTGACCACAAAGAGCATGACAATGTAGGCAAAGGTAAAAATGATCTTGGTGCGTGGGTCCAGGCGGTGGATGATGGAATCGGTGGGATAGTACTGGCCAATGGTAATATCTTTAAACATGACGTTCCCTCCCCACAACCCGCTCGATCTCCTGCCTTGCGGCTTCGACGGTAAAGATATCCTCCCGGATATCCGGATATTTTTTCTTAAGCTCACGCATGAGGTAGGTGACCTCCGGCACGGCTAGCCCAATGGACTCAAGGGTGTCGATCTGGGTAAAAACCCTGGCCGGCGTGTCGAAAAAGACAACCTCTCCGGCGTGCATGACGATGATTTTATCCACCAGCTTGCCCACGTCCTCCATGCTGTGGGACACGAGGATAACGGTGATTTTCTTTTTCTCATGCAGGGTCTTGATCTGGTTCAGGATCTCGTCCCGCCCGCTGGGGTCCAGGCCCGCGGTGGGTTCGTCCAGAATGAGCACGTCGGGGTCCATGGCCAGCACACCGGCAATGGCTACGCGGCGCATCTGTCCGCCGGACAGCTCAAAGGGCGATTTATCCTTGACCTTTTCGTAGTTCAGGCCAACCATTTTAATGGCGTGCTTGACCCGACGGCTGATTTCTTCCTCATCCAGCCCCAGGTTTTTGGGGCCGAAGGACACGTCCTTTTCCACGGTCTCCTCGAACAGCTGGTGCTCGGGATACTGGAAAACCAGACCGATTTTATGGCGGATCTGGATCAGGGCTTCCTTCTTTTCGGCAAAGATGTCTGCCCCGTTAAATAAAACCGTGCCGCCAGTGGGCTGAAGCAGCCCGTTGAGGTGCTGGATCAGGGTGGATTTTCCGGAGCCGGTATGGCCGATCAGACCGATAAACTCTCCGTCCTCAATGTTCAGGTTAATGTCCTTCAGCGCTTTGAACTCAAAGGGGGAGCCTTCCGAGTAGGTATGGTCTAAATGTTGTATTTCTAGTGGCATAGGGCACTCACCATTTCTTCGATATGCAGAATATCGTCGGGAATATCGTAGCCTGACTGGCGCAAACCATGTGCCAGCTCGGTCATCTGAGGGACGTCAAGGCCGATCTCCTTCAGCTTATCCACCTGACGGAAGATTTCCTTGGGCCGGCCCTGCATGACGATTCTGCCTTTATCGAGTACAATGATCCGGTCTGCGTCGATGAGCTCATTCATATAGTGGGTGATGTGCAGCACGGTCATTTTCTTTTCCTGGTTCAGTTTTTTGATGGTCCGCATAACCTCTTTCCGGCCGGAGGGGTCGAGCATGGCAGTGGGCTCATCAAAAATGATGCAGTCGGGTTCCATGGCCAGGATACCGGCAATGGCGATCCGCTGCTTCTGTCCGCCGGACAGCTGATGGGGCTTTTGCCGGCGGTAGGCTTCCATGGCGACGGTGCCGAGTGCCTCGTCCACGCGCCTGCGGATTTCCTCCGGCGGTATGCCCAGATTTTCCGGTCCAAAGGCCACGTCCTCCTCGACGATGGTGGCGACCAGCTGGTTGTCAGGATTCTGAAAAACCATGCCGGCGGTCTGGCGGATGTCCCAGATGTGTTCGGGGTCCTTTGTGTTCATCCCGTTGACCACGACGTCGCCGCCGGTGGGCTGAATGATGGCGTTGAGGAGCTTTGACAGGGTGGATTTACCGGAGCCGTTATGGCCGATAATCCCCACGAACTCCCCGCGTTCTATACTAAAATCGACGCCTTGCAGCGCGATGGTGCTTTCATTTTCATTGGTTTTGGGGTATTCATAGATCAGGTTTTTAACCTCGATAATTTTTTCCATGAGTTTCTCTTTCTGTTTAATGCAGGGCATGCTTTATGCTCCCACTCAACTTTCTATGGAATTCTGAAATTTCTGACTAAATCGTCAAAAGGGATTAAACCTTGCGCAAGGCTTAATCCCATTCTTTGTTATACTAATTCAATTACTGCCATTTCAGCACCGTCGCCTCTGCGTGGTCCAACACGGTAGATGCGTGTGTATCCACCCTGTCTTTCGGCGTATTTAGGTGCAATTTCATCGAACAGGCTTTTGACTACATCATCTTTAGTGATGTATGCTAACGCCTGTCTTCTGGCATGTAAGTCGCCTCTTTTACCCAAGGTGACCATTTTATCTGCCATTCTTTTTACTTCTTTTGCGCGGGTAACGGTTGTTTCGATTCTACCGTGCTCTAAAAGTGAAGTGGTCAGATTTCTGAGCATTGCTCTTCTTTGATCGGTTGGGCGGCCTAATTTTCTGTATCCAGCCATTATTCTATCACTCCTTTGTCTTTTCGTCTTCTTGACTCAGCGATAACCCGATTTCAGCCAGTTTATGCTTGATTTCATTTAAGGACTTACGGCCAAGGTTACGCACCTTGATCATGTCCTCTTCGGTTTTCTGAGTTAATTTTTCAACGGTATCAATATTTGCCCTTCTCAGGCAATTGCTTGAGCGCACGGATAATTCCAGCTCTTCGATGGACATTTCACGGATGCGTTCTTTTTCATTTTCTTCTTTTTCTACCATGATTTCGACACTGTTTGCGTGGTCGGTTAAATCAATGAAAAGATTCAAATGTTCATTCAGTACTTTTGCTGATAATGACAGGGCTTCTTCTGGCGTGGTGGTCCCATCGGTCCACACTTCCAGGGTCAGCTTGTCAAAATCGGTTATCTGACCGACACGGGTATTTTCCACCAGAAAGTTGACCTTACGGATTGGTGAGAAAATGGAGTCAACCGGCAAAGTGCCGATTGGCATACCCGGGTATTTATTTTTATCAGAAGCGACATAGCCGCGGCCCTTTTCCAGACGCATTTCCATGTTCAGGGTTGCGCCCTTTGCCAGGGTTGCGATGTGCATGTCGGGGTTTAAGATTTCCACATCAGCGTCGGTAATGATATCACCAGCGGTGATCTCGCCTTCGCCTTCTGCTTCGATACGGACGGTCTTCGGTTCGTCTGAGAAGATTTCAGCAGCCAGACCTTTCATGTTCAGCAGGATTTCCACAACGTCTTCCCGTACGCCGGGAATGGTTGAGAACTCATGAAGAACACCGTCTATTTTAACGGAAGTAACGGCAACGCCCGGGAGGGAGGAAAGCATGATCCGTCTTAAGCTGTTGCCTAAGGTTGTACCATAGCCTCTTTCCAAGGGTTCGACGACAAACTTGCCGTAGGTTTCATCTTCTGATTTTTCAACGATTTCGATAATTGGTTTTTCAAATTCGATCATTTAATCTTGACCCTCCTAAATTTAAATTTTTCAGTTCCATAACGTGAGGGTTACGCATACCGGCGCAGAGCGCCGGCGAATGTCTCATTGTCATTTTATCCTATTACTTAGAATACAATTCGACGATTAGATGTTCAGCAATTTCAACATCAATATCTTCTCTTGTCGGTCTTCCGATAACTTTTCCGCTTAAAGTATCTAAATCTGCTGATAACCAAGGAGCGACAGCTCTGTTTTCAGTTGCTTCAAGAATTTCTTTAAATTTAGGTGATTTTTTGCTTTTTGCCTTTACTTCGATGGTATCGCCTTCCTTAACCAGGTAAGAAGGTACGTTGACCTTTTTGCCGTTAATCAGGAAATGAGCGTGCTGTACCAGCTGACGGGCTTCTTTTCTGGATGTTGCCAGGCCAAGACGGTAAACAACATTGTCCAGACGGGTTTCCAGGATTTCTAACAGGTTGGAACCAGTGATCCCTTTCTGTTTTTCAGCTAAATCAAAATAATGTGCGAACTGTTTTTCAAGAACGCCATAGATTCTTTTAACTTTCTGTTTTTCACGTAACTGTAAGCCGTATTCAGATAATTTTGTCCGTCTTTTACCGTGCTGTCCTGGTGGTGTCGGTCTTCTTTCAAACGCGCATTTGTTTGTAGAATAACATCTTTCACCCTTTAAGTATAATTTCATGCCTTCACGTCTGCACTGACGGCATGATGCTTCTGTATATCTTGCCATACTATTCTTTACACCTCCTATTAGACTCTTCTGCGTTTAGGTGGACGACAGCCATTGTGCGGGATTGGGGTTACGTCTCGGATGAGGGTAATTTCAAGGCCCGCTGCCTGTAGGGCACGAATCGCTGCTTCACGACCTGAACCTGGTCCTTTGACCATTACTTCAACACTCTTTAAACCGTGTTCCATTGCGAGCTTTGCCGCCTGTTCAGCAGCCATCTGAGCTGCGAAAGGTGTGCTTTTTCTGGAACCTCTGAAACCTAATTCTCCGGCACTTGCCCAAGATAAGGCGTTTCCGGCAGTGTCAGTGATGGTCACAATGGTGTTATTGAATGAAGATTGAATGTGGGCCTGGCCGCGTTCAATATTCTTTTTGATTTTTCTTTTCTTAGAACGGATAACTTTCTTAGCCATGATTCAACCTCCTATTTGCTCTTTCTTCCGACTGTTTTCTTCGGACCTTTGCGTGTGCGGGCATTGGTTTTGGTTTTCTGTCCACGGACAGGTAAACCTCTACGGTGTCTTAAACCTCTGTAGGAACCAATTTCGATCAGTCGTTTAATATTTAAATTAACTTCTCGGCGTAAATCACCTTCTACGGTGTATTTTTCATCGAGAATGTTTCTTAATGCGTTAACTTCATTTTCAGTTAAGTCTTTAACTCTGGTATCAGGGTTAATGTTTAACTCTTTTAAAATCTTATTGGAAGTGGGACGACCAATTCCATAAATGTAGGTTAAGCCTACTTCTACCCTTTTATCTCTGGGTAAATCGACGCCGGCAATTCTTGCCATATGGTTAGTACCTCCTAAAATTTATTGGTCATGTGTATGATGACCTGGAACCCCGGATTCCTTGCTTATTTTTCCTAGTCCCATGTTCGACAGGCCCCTTGTGGGTTATGCAATCAGGCCTGTGCCTCTATATCATACGTGCGGATTAATTGCCGCGGCCGCACGCTTGTTTTAGTCCAAAGGGTTTGCTTAACCCTGTTTCTGTTTGTGTTTAGGATTTTCACAAATTACCATTACACGACCGTTTCTCTTAATGATTTTGCATTTTTCGCAAATCGGTTTTACTGATGGTCTTACTTTCATTGTTTGTTTCCTCCTTTATGATCTGCCTTTTCCCCGCCATACGATACGCCCACGGGTCAAATCATATGGGGACAATTCTAACATAACTTTGTCTCCAGGTAAAATCCGAATGTAGTTCATTCTTAATTTTCCTGAAATATGCGCCGTTATCTGATGCCCATTCTCTAATTCTACTAAAAAAATCGTATTTGGTAAAGCCTCAATCACTTTACCTTCGACTTCAATCACGTCTTTTTTGCCCATTGATCAAACCTCCTCACTTTTACCGTCATCAATCTCGCCTAAAAATGGTTCAAGACATTTTCTGATTTCGGCATTGTTTACTTTATCACCGTTTTTCAATTTCTCATGCAATATTGTGACGATCTGGTTTGTCTTTGCCAGGTGCCTGACCTTTTTCTTTTTAGGGTTACTTACTTTTCTAAGCTTTCCATCACAGATCGTTACGTAGTTCTGATCCAGAATCTCGTAGACAACCATGACCTGGCCTTTATCCCGTCCGGCTAATGGCCGGACAATCTGTCCCACTTTTAAATCATCCATCTTCATTACCCTTAAAGCATCGTGAGTATCTCAGGCGCTTCTTTGCCTGTAATGTAAATTGTATTTTCATAGTGAGCGGATAAGGAACCATCCGCAGTCACAACGGTCCAGTCGTTTGCTAAAAGTTTTACGTTGTAAGTACCCACATCGACCATTGGCTCAATGGCAAGGCACATTCCCTGGCGTAATCTAGGCCCGTGACCGGGTTTACCGTAGTTTGGAATGGGCGGATCTTCGTGCATTTCGCGTCCGATGCCGTGTCCCACATAGTCCCTTACCACAGAGAACCCGTTTGCTTCCACAACTTCTTGTATCGCATGGGAGATGTCTGACAGGCGGTAACCCTCCCGGGCATACGCGATGCCTTTAAAGAAGGACTCTCTGGTTACATCAATGAGTTTTTGCGCCTCCTCGGAGATTTTACCGACCCCATGGGTTCTGGCCGCGTCGCCGACATAGCCGTCAAGCGTGGCGCCGAGATCCACGGCGATAATGTCTCCTTCCTTCAAGCGGCGGTTCCCGGGAATGCCGTGAACCACTTCCTCGTTAACGGAAGCACAAATGGAATTTGGGAAGCCCTGGTATCCCAGGAAGGTTGGGTACGCACCCTGTTCCCGGATAAACTTTTCAGCAATCCGGTCCAGATCCAGGGTTGTCATACCCGGCTTTATTTTTGATTGAATGAGCTCGTGGCATTCGGCAACAATTCTGCCGGCGCACCGCATCGCTTCAATCTCATTTTGTGATTTTATGGTAATCATATTACCGGGCACCACCAAGCGCAACTTTGATCGCTTCTGCAACTTCTGCAGGAGACTGGGTACCGTCAATGGTCACCAGTTTACCCAGCTTGTCGTAATAGCCTACTAAAGGAGCGGATTCTGCTTCGTATACGTCAATACGGGTTTTTACCGTTTCCGGTTTATCGTCATCTCTCTGGATTAAGGCTGTGCCGTCATTGTCGCAAATCCCTTCTGTCTTTGGAGCGTTGTAGCGGACATGGTAGGTCGCGCCACAGGCCGGACAGCTGCGTCTTTCGGTAATCCGGTCGACCAGGATGTCGGAGGGAACGGAAATGTTCACAGCGAAGTCCAGGGGATGACCCATTTTTTCGTTAAATGCTTTCAGTGCTTCTGCCTGTGCTACGGTTCTTGGGAAACCGTCGAGCAGGTAACCATTTTTACAATCGTCTCTTTCGATCCGGTCTTCTACCAATGCGATGACAAGTTCGTCCGGCACCAGTTTCCCGGCGTCCATATAGGACTGTGCCTTGACTCCGAGCGGTGTTTTATTTTTTAAATTTTCTCTGAAAAGATCTCCAGTGGAAATATGAGGAATGGCGTAGGCATTCGCGATGCCCTTTGCCTGTGTACCTTTTCCAGCACCCGGAGGTCCTAATAATACAACTCTCATTTTCTTATCTCCGTTTTTACTATTTTAAAAATCCTTGATAATTCCGCATGGTCATTTCTGACTCGATTTGTTTAACTGTTTCCAGCGCAACACCGACGATGATCAGCAGGCTGGTACCACCGAACTGCAGACTGACGCCGCCCATGAAATTTCCGATGATGATTGGAATGATCGCAATCAGCGCAAGGAAAATCCCACCGAACAGGGTCAGGCGGTTCATGATACGGGATAAATACTCAACCGTCGGTTTACCAGGCCGTATACCGGGCACATAACCACCCTGTTTCTTGATGTTATCTGCAATATCGAATGGATTGAAGGTAACAGCAGTATAGAAATAGGTGAATGCTACAATTAAAACGATATAAATAATGGTTGTTACCGGTGCGCCCCAGGCAAAGTATTTCGAAATCCAGGCTGAGAAGCCGGAGTTCGGGAAAAACTGTGCTAAAGTTGCCGGGAAGAGGGTTAAGGAACTGGCGAAAATGATGGGGATAACGCCTGCCATATTCACGCGGAGCGGAATATGGGTGCTCTGTCCGCCGTACATTTTACGTCCGACCACTCTTTTTGCATACTGTACGGGTATTTTACGCTGTCCTTCGGTAACGGCCACAACGGCAACCGTTGCGATGATGATCCCGATCACAAGTAAAATAACCGCAACGATGGACATGGTTCCGACCTGTACATATTCATAAATCTGTACGATCGCACTTGGAATTCTGGAGATGATACTGATAAAGATGATCAGTGAAATCCCGTTGCCGATGCCGTTTTCTGTGATCTGTTCGCCTAAGAACATCAGGAAGGTCGTTCCTGATGTAATACAGAGCACAACAACGAAAATGGTAAAGGCTGTCTTTTCGGTTAAAAGTCCACCATAGGATAAACTCATCCCCAAGGCTTGAATAATTGCCAGCACAATGGTCAGGTAACGGGTGTACTGGGCAATTTTTTTACGTCCTTCTTCGCCTTCTTTTTGTAATCTTTCTAATGCTGGTATGGCAAATGCTAGAAGATTCATGATGATGGATGCATTGATATAAGGGGTGATGCTCATGGCAAAAATCGTAAAATTACCAAAGTTCCCCCCCGAAATGATGTTAAACAATCCAAAAATTCCGCCATCATTAACAAGGTTCGCAAGCTGCGCGGTGTCAATGTAAGGGACGGGAATAAAAGAACCCAGACGATAGACGAACAGCAAGGCGATCGTATAGATCATCTTGCGTCGTAAATCCGGTATTCTCCATGCATCCTTCAAAGTAGAAATCATCTAAATCACCTCTACCTTTCCTCCTCGGGCAAGGATTTTTTCTTCAGCAGATTTGCTGACTTTATTGACTTTAACGGTTAAAGTTTTTTCTAAATCCCCTTCGCCCAAAATTTTTACACCAGCTTTTAATTTGCGAATGAAACCATATTCTAATAATAACTCGGGTGTTACTACCGTATTTTCTTCAAAAGCGTTTAATTCACCAACATTGACGATGGCATATTCTTTTTTGAAACGGTAGTTTGAGAAACCACGTTTTGGCAGTCTTCTTGCCAATGGCATCTGACCACCTTCAAAGCCCGGACGTACGCCGCCGCCTGAACGTGATTTTTGGCCGTCCTGTCCTCTGCCGGCAGTTTTACCCTGTCCGGTTGCGGTACCGCGGCCTTTACGCTTGGTATCTTTCTTAGAGCCTTCTGCAGGTCTTAAGGTATGTAATCTCATCGTACACCTCCTATACTTCTTCAACGTCGAGCATGAAATCCGTCTTGTGGATCATGCCGCGAATCTGAGGGGTGTCATCATGAACAACGGTCTGTCCGATTTTCTTAAGACCCAGGGCTTCAATCGTCTTACGCTGTCTCTGATTGCGACCGATGATGCTTTTCTTAAGTGTGATTTTTAATTGTTTCGCCACGATGAACGCCTCCTAACCTAAAATTTCTTCAGGTGTTTTGCCGCGTTTGGCTGCTACTTCTTCGAGAGTGGTTAAACGTGCTAACCCTTCCATTGTAGCGTTGACCATATTGCGGGCATTATTAGTTCCTAAAGATTTCGTTCTGATATCTTTAATTCCGGCCAATTCGCATACAGCACGAACAGCGCCGCCGGCGATAACACCGGTACCAGGTCCGGCAGGTTTTAAGAGCACTTTGCCGGCGCCGTCTTCGCCCTGTACTAAATGCGGAATGGTTGTTCCAACAAGTGGTACTTTGATTAATGATTTTTTGGCGGATTCGATGCCCTTGCGGATCGCGTCAGGAATTTCCATTGCTTTCCCTTTGCCGACACCCACATAGCCGTTTCCGTCTCCAACAATCACTAAACAACTGAATCTAAAGTTACGACCACCTTTTACAACCTTGGTTACACGGTTGATGGTAACAACTCTTTCCTGTAAATCCAATGTGTTCGGATCAATTTTATTACTCTGCATCAAGCGACCTCCTTTACTTAGAATTTTAATCCGGCTTCACGCGCGCCGTCTGCTAATTCTTTTACTCTTCCAGTGTAGATATAACCGCCACGGTCAAATACGACATCTTCAATGCCCGCTGCCAGTGCTTTTTTGGCAATGGCTTCGCCGACCATCTTTGCAGCGGCTTTTCCGCCACCTTTTTCGATCTGGTCTCTCAGATCTTTGTCAAGGGTGGAAGCAGAAACCAAGGTGACACCTTTGGCATCATCAATGATCTGTGCGTACATATTTTTATTGCTTCTGAATACGTTCAGGCGAGGTCTTTCATTTGTTCCGGAGATTTTTTTACGGACTCTTAAATGTTTTCTCAAACGTAATTCGTTTTTATTGATTTTTTTAATCATTCAGATTCACTCCTTTTTCTTACCTGTTGGGCATAGCCGTTAATGATTAACCAGTTTTACCAACTTTACGACGGATATGTTCGTCCGCGTACTTAACACCATGTCCCTTGTAAGGTTCAGGCAATCTCTTCGCACGGATATTGGCAGCGTGTGCGCCAACGGCTTCCTTGCTGATGCCTTTGACAATTACTTTCGTCTGTCCATCACAAACGGTTTCGACGCCTTCGGGATCTTCCATTTCGACAGGATGAGAATAACCGAGGTTCATCACCAGTTTGTTGCCTTTCTTTTCAGCTCTGTAACCAACACCACTGATTTCAAGGACTTTTTCAAATCCATTGCTGACGCCGGTTACCATGTTGGCGATCAACGCACGGGTTAAACCGTGTAAGGACTTGTGTTCTTTACTTTCAGTTGGTCTTTTAACGATCACTTCGTTCTCTTCAATTTCGATAATCATATCCGGATGGAACTCTCTAACCAGTTGACCTTTAGGCCCTTTTACAGTTAAGGTATGTCCATCTAATTTGATTTCGACACCAGCGGGAATGGCAACTGGAGCTTTACCGATTCTTGACATTTTCGTATACCTCCTGTTAATTTGTTACCAGACGTAACAGATTACTTCGCCGCCTACGCCGGCTCTTCTAGCTTCTTTATCGGTTAAAACGCCCTTAGATGTAGAGATAATCGCTACACCCAGTCCGTTTAATACTTTTGGGATTTCATTGTTCCCAGCATAAACACGCAGGCCCGGTTTAGAGATTCTCTTTAAACCCGCAATAACCTTGCTCTTGTTTTCGCCGTATTTAAGTGTGATTTTGATAATGCCCTGTTTGTCATCATCAATGAAATCTACTTTATTGATATAACCTTCTTCCAAAAGAATTTCAGCGATCGCTTTCTTTTCTTTGGAAGCCGGCATTTCTACAGTTTTGTGACCTGCATTGTTTGCATTTCTGATTCTTGTCAGCATATCTGCAATTGGATCAGTCATTGTCATGCTTAGTGCCTCCTTTTCGTTTGTGTAAGCCGTACTTACCAGCTGGCTTTACGAACACCAGGAATTTCTCCCTTATAAGCCAATTCTCTAAAACAAATTCTGCAGATACCAAACTTTCTTAAGTAAGCATGTGGTCTCCCGCAAATCCGACAACGGTTGTATTCACGTGACGAATATTTTTGTTTTTTCTGCTGTTTTTCTTTCATTGCTTTTTTAGCCATTGTAACGAGCCTCCTTATTTAGCATACGGTAAGCCGAGTAAGCTGAGCAGTTCGTGCGCTTCCTCGTCGGTTTTAGCCGTGGTTACGAACATAATGTCCATCCCTCTGATCTGTTCTACCTTATCGTAGTCAATTTCAGGGAAGATTAACTGTTCCTTGATACCGAATGCGTAGTTGCCTCTGCCGTCAAAAGACTTGTTGGATAAACCTCTGAAGTCTCTTACGCGTGGGAGAGCGATGTTAAACAGCTTGTCGCAGAATTCATACATTCTGTCGCTTCTTAAGGTCACTTTAGCACCGACATTCTGTCCTTCTCTTACCTTAAAGTTTGCAACTGATTTTTTAGCCTTGGTAACGACCGGCCGCTGACCGGCGATGATGCCTAAGTCAATAACCGCAGCTTCCAGAGCCTTTGAATTATCTTTGCAGTCCCCTAAACCCATGTTGATTACAACCTTTTCCAGTTTAGGAACTTCCATTACATTTTTATACTGAAATTTCTCTTTTAAAGCCGGTACGACTTCGTTGAGATACTTATCTTGCATTCTTGCCATAATGTGCCTCCTTCCCCAGATTAGTTATCGAGAACCTGTCCGCATTTCTTGCAGACTCTTACTTTTTTACCATCTTCTGTGATCTGAACGCCGGTGCGCACGCCGCGGCCGCATTTGTCACAGTTTAACAATACGTTAGAAGCGTCGATTTTGCCTTCTTCACGGATAATGCCACCCTGCTGCATTGCCTGGGATGGTTTTTTATGCTTGGTCAGAATGTTGACACCTTCGACACGAACTTTTCCTTCGTCAGGGAAAGCGGCTAAAACCTTACCGGTTTTGCCTTTATCTTTACCAGAAATTACCTGGACAATATCATCTTTTTTTACATGCATCTTGTTAGCCATATGGTCACCTCCTAATTAAAGTACTTCAGGAGCCAAAGATACAATTTTCATATACTTCTTGTCTCTTAACTCTCTCGCAACAGGTCCGAAGATACGGGTGCCTCTTGGATTTTTATCATCTTTTATCAAAACAGCTGCGTTCTGGTCAAATTTGATATAGCTTCCGTCATCACGGCGTACACCGCGCTTTGAGCGAACAACAACCGCTTTTACAACGTCACCTTTTTTAACGTCTCCGCCAGGAGCTGCGCTTTTTACAGAGCAGACAATCACGTCGCCAATGTTGGCATAACGTCTTCCTGAACCACCGAGAACTCGGATGCATAACAATTCCTTTGCACCGGTATTATCAGCAACTTTCAATCTACTTTCTTGTTGAATCATCCGAAATACCTCCTTCCGGGCACTATATCTTATAATGCCTTTTCTACTATTTCAACTAATCTCCAGCGTTTATCTTTACTAAGTGGTCTTGTTTCCATGATTTTAACGGTATCGCCAATGCCACATTCGTTATTTTCATCATGCGCCTTAAACTTAACTGTATTCTTAACTCTTTTCTTGTAAAGAGGATGTTTTACAAAAGTTTCTACTGCAACAACAATGGTTTTGTCCATTTTGTCACTGACTACGCGACCAACTCGGGTTTTTCTATCATTACGTTCCATCAGCTAAACCTCCAGTTTTTACGCTTCAGCCGATTTTGCGGAGCGTTCCTGCATAATCGTCTTGATACGTGCGTATGTTTTCTTTACTTCTTTAATCCGCATCGGGTTTTCCAATTGTCCGGTAGCGTGCTGGAAACGCAGGTTGAATAATTCTTCCTTTAAATCTCCAAGCTTGCCTTCTAATTCTACGTTTGTTAATTCTCTTAATTCATTTGCTTTCATATTTATTCACCCACTTCTTCCTGTGCTGCACGAGTGATAAACTTGGTTTTGATCGGCAGCTTGTGCTGAGCAAGACGCATCGCTTCTCGCGCGACATCTTCAGGAATACCTGAGATTTCGAATAATACGCGGCCTGGTTTAACAACGGCCACCCAGTATTCTGGAGCCCCTTTACCGGAACCCATACGCGTTTCGGCTGGTTTGGCAGTAACCGGCTTGTCCGGGAAAATCTTGATCCAAACCTTACCACCTCTTTTAATATATCTGGTCATGGCAACACGGGCAGCTTCAATCTGATTGGCTGTGATCCATGCTGGTTCTAAGGCCTGAATCGCGTAATCACCATAGGTGATCTTGTTACCGCGGGTAGCCTGGCCTTTCATACGACCTCTATGTACTCTTCTACGTTTAACACGTTTCGGCATTAACATATTGTATGTCCTCCTCTCTTAGTTTGCTTCTTTTCTGGGAGCTTTACGACGGTTATTGTTTCTTTTGCCTCTGGAATCTTCTTCCTCGCTGACGGCTAAGATGTTTTCACGTCCTGTTAAGATTTCACCTTTGTTGACCCAGACCTTGATCCCGATTTTACCATAAGTGGTGTCGGCTTCGGCGAAACCGTAATCGATGTTCGCACGTAAGGTCTGCATCGGTACATTCCCCTGGGCGTAGCCTTCTGTACGGGCCATTTCAGCACCGTTCAGGCGGCCGGCAACCATGGTTTTGATGCCCTTAGCGCCTGCGCGCATGGTGCGCTGCATGCACTGCTTCATTGCACGACGGAAAGAAATTCTTCTTTCTAACTGGCCTGCAATGTTTTCAGCGATCAGCTGAGCATCCATATCAATGTTCTTAACTTCTACAATATTGATAAAGACTGTTTTGCCAGTCATTTTTTCAAGTTCTAATCTCAGCGCTTCAATACCTGCACCGCCCTTGCCGATGATCATGCCGGGTTTTGCGGTATGAATGTGGATTTTAATCTTGTTACCGAAACGTTCGATAACGATTTTGGAAATGCCCGCCTGGAATTGGCTGGCCTTGATGTATTTACGAATATCGTGATCTTCAATTAAGCAATCTGCAAAATCTCTGTCATTTGCATACCATTTTGCATTCCAGTCTTTAATCACGCCCACACGTAAGCCGTGTGCATTAACTTTTTGACCCAAACCTGATTCCTCCTATTCCTGTACTTCGTATTCTTTTAAAACAGCTGTGATGTGGGAAGTTCTCTTCTTAATTGGAAAAGCACGTCCCTGCGGGCCAGCTTTGTATCTCTTTAAGGTTGGTCCCTGATCCGCGTAGATCTGATCGATATACAGTTTTTCAGGATCCATGTTATGGTTATTTTCCGCGTTTGCTAAGGCAGATTTTACGACTTTTTCAGTGATTTTTGCGGCTTTGTTCGGTGTTAAAGCCAAAATACTTAAGGCTTCTCCGAGGCTTTTACCTCTGATCAAATCAGCCACTAATTTAGCCTTTCTGGATGAAACACGTACATATTTAGCTGTAGCTCTTGCTTCCACTTTGCACCCTCCTTTTGGCTATTTCATTTTTGTTTTCTTTTCGCCGGCATGGCCCCTGTAGGTTCTTGTGGGCGCAAACTCGCCGAGTTTGTGACCAACCATGTCTTCAGTGACATATACAGGCACATGCTTTCTACCGTCATGAACAGCGATGGTGTGTCCAACCATCTGTGGGAATAAAGTGGAGCTTCTTGACCAGGTCTTCAGCACGTTCTTTTCGCCTTTTTCGTTCATTTCTTCGATTCTTTTAAGCAGCTTTTCGCTGACGTAAGGTCCTTTTTTTACAGATCGACTCATATTTTAACCTCCTATGCTTATTTCACGTTACGACGACGTACGATATATTTATCGGAAGGTTTATTCTTCTTACGTGTCTTATAACCAAGTGCCGGTTTACCCCAAGGCGTAACTGGGCCAGAGCGGCCAACCGGAGCGCGGCCTTCACCACCACCGTGTGGATGGTCATTCGGGTTCATAACCGAACCGCGGACGGTCGGGCGGATACCCATGTGGCGTTTACGGCCCGCTTTACCAATACGGACATTCTGGTGGTCTAAGTTACCAACCGTACCGACTGTGGCGCGGCATTCCAGACGAACCTGGCGCATTTCACCAGATGGCAGACGCAGGGTCGCGTAGTTGCCTTCCTTTGCCATCAGCTGGGCAGAAGCGCCGGCAGAACGGACCATCTGGCCGCCCTTGCCCGCTTTTAATTCGATGTTGTGCACCAGGGTACCAACAGGGATATTTTTCAGCGGCAGACAGTTGCCAATGGTGATTTCCGCTTCAGGACCGGAAACAATGGTGTCGCCAACCTTTAATTTTAAAGGCGCGATGATGTAACGTTTTTCCCCATCTGCATAGTGGATTAACGCGATGTTGGAGCTGCGGTTCGGATCGTATTCGATACCGGCAACCTTGCCCGGTACACCGTCTTTGTTTCGCTTGAAGTCAATGATTCTGTATTTTCTCTTGGCGCCGCCACCCTGGTGTCTTACGGTGATACGACCGTAATTGTTACGACCAGCTTTGGATTTCAAAGGCGTCAACAAGGATTTTTCTGGTTCTTTTTTGGTTACTTCGTCAAATGTATTGACGCTCATATTTCTGCGTCCAGGGGACGTCGGTTTGTATTTTTTAATACCCATTATTCGCAAACCTCCTGTAGTGTTAAATGCTTATCGGGTCTTAGGCTTATACGCCTTCGAAGAATTCAATGGCCTTGCTGTCTTCCGTCAGTTTAACGATGGCTTTTTTCCAGTTTTTTCTTCTGCCTTCGAAACGGCCCATTCTCTTCATCTTACCGTTCATGTTCATGGTCGCAACTTTTTCGACCTTCACATCGAAGATTTCTTCAACGGCATTCTTGATTTCGATTTTGTTCGCATTTTTAGCGACTTCGAAAGTATATCGGTTGAATTCACTATCATCCATGCTCTTTTCAGTGATCAGTGGACGGATGATAATATCGCGAGGATTCTTCATTATGCGTATACCTCCTCAATTTTTTCTAAAGCGTCCTTGGTCATGACCAGAACGTCGTATTTTAACATATCATAAACATTCAGCTCGCTGACCGTCGCGGTCGCAACCTTCTGAATGTTGTTGGCGCTGCGGACAACCGCATCGTCTTTTTCCACGGTAACGATCAGAGCCTTCGGCGCGTTGATCGCGCTTAAGATGCCGACCATTTCCTTGGTCTTCGGTGCATCCATTGTCAGCTGATCCAAAACGCGGAGTTCGTTGTCCTGAGCCTTCGCTGAGAAAACAGAACGCATGGCCAGGTTACGAACCTTCTTGTTAACCTTCTTGCTGTAATCTCTGGATTTCGGAGCGAAGATCACGCCGCCGCCAACCCATAATGGAGAACGGCTTGTGCCGGCACGTGCGCGGCCCGTTCCTTTTTGTCTCCAGGGCTTTCTGCCGCCGCCTCTGACCTCGGAACGGGTTAAGGTGCCTTTAGTGCCCTGACGTTTATTTGCAAGCAGTGCTACGACCACTTCATGTACAACCGGTTCGTTGGGTTCGATCCCGAAAACTCTTTCGCTGAGTTCCACGTCACCAACGACATTTCCTTTTACATCTAAGATGTCCATTTTTGGCATTTGAATTCCTCCTTTCAAGCTAAGATATTCTATGCTTTAACGCTGCTTTTGATGGAAACCAGTGCGCCTCTAGGACCGGGAACAGCCCCCTTAATGAGCAGAATATTGTCTTCAGCAGAAACCTGGACAACTTCCAGATTTAAAGCCGTAACATTCTTGTTCCCCATCTGACCTGGTAACTTCTTACCCTTCATAACACGAGCCGGGTAAGCGGAAGCACCCATGGAGCCTGGGCTTCTGTGGTACTTGGAGCCGTGGGCCATTGGTCCTCTGGACTGGCCGTGACGCTTGATAACGCCCTGGAAACCCTTACCTTTGGATTTACCGGAGATATCAACCTTGTCGCCAGCTTCAAACAAGTCGGCCTTGATGACCTGTCCTGTTTCAAAAGCATCGTAATCGTCTAATTTAAATTCACGGATGACTTTTTTGTATTCAACACCGTGTTTGTCATAATGACCTTTTAAAGGTTTGGTTACTCTTTTTTCCTTCACATCGCCGTAAGCGAGCTGAATGGCTTCGTAACCGTCAACGTCCATATTTTTCTTCTGGACAACAACACATGGACCCGCTTCCACAACCGTTACCGGGATTACGGTCCCGTTTTCTGTGAAAATCTGAGTCATACCAATTTTTTTGCCGATAATTGCTTTTTTCAATTTTTTCCTCCTATATCATTGGATCGCGGCGCGATCATAATATTGTGTGTGGTTGACTAAAAATTATAATTTAATTTCGATATCAACGCCTGCTGGCAGGTTTAAACGCATTAAAGCGTCTACTGTCTTCGGTGTCGGATTTAAGATGTCGATCAGGCGCTTATGTGTGCGCATTTCGAACTGTTCTCTGGAATCCTTGTACTTGTGAACCGCTCTTAAAATCGTGATGATTTCTTTATCCGTCGGAAGCGGAATAGGGCCAGAAACACTCGCACCTGTTCTCTTCGCCGTTTCAACGATTTTTTCAGCTGATTGATCGAGTAACTGATGATCAAAAGCCTTGAGTCTGATTCTAATTTTTTGTTTTGCCATACCTAAATTTACCTCCTTGTATGTTTTTTGCAATAGCATTTAGGTACGTCAACCGCCTTGTCAACTCTGCCGGGTGTTTCATTCTAAAACTTTTAAAAAAAAGCGGCCTGAAACAGCCGGTTTCAAGGGGTTGTCGTCCGATTCTGTGATCGTGACATACTCCATGGGAATTACCTGAATTAGTAACAGCAACTTCCCATCTCATCGCAGATAGTCAACCTTGTCTATTATACATGCCCGAACGCTCCGTTGCAAGCTTTTTGCAGAAATAAACATATTTTTTTAAAGACTTTATGAAAAGACGTTTACAATTAAGAAAGCCTTAAGGAATGATACTTTCCCACAGTAACGCACCCCTGGCTTCAGCGTCCCAGAAACACATAACGCCTTTTTCAGAAAGGCCCGCCTGCGTTATGAAAAACCGCTGGAAGCCGCATGAACACAGGCTTTGAGCACACCAAAAAGTCATAACACACATAAAGCGCAGAACCGGGGGCATTTTAGCAAACGGAAAATGAAGGATGGAAAATTTCACGACCAAAGAAACACGAGAGACGAAGTCTTTTACCTGAGGAAGCAAAAAGCGGCCTGCGGGCACTGCACGCACAACGCTATCTTCCTCATTAAAGTCGACGCTTTATCTCACAGGTGTCCGGCTGCGTGGATCAGCTGTGTTCCCTAACGCGTCCGGGTCCCTTTTCGGTTGCTGCCGCTTCGCAGCAGCACTGAGAGCGCCGGTCGCCCTTGCTCCCGGCTTGCACCTGGCCCTTTTTCCTTATCTGGATAAAAGGCGTAGTCTCGGGCCCCGTCACACCGTGTCAAAACCTCAAGAGACGAAGCCTTTTACCTAAGGAAGCAAAAAGCGGCCTACGGGCACTGCACGCACAACGCTATCTTCTTCATTAAAGTTGACGCTTTATCTCACAGGTGTCCGGCTGCTCCGATAAGGCGGCTCGATTTTCGGCCGTCCTCCAAAGCGCCTGGCCCTTTTTCCTTATCTGGATAAAAGGCGTAGTCTCGGACCCCGCCACACCGTGTCAAAACCTCAAGAGACGAAGCCTTTTACCTAAGGAAGCAAAAAGCGGCCTGCGGGCACTGCACGCACAACCGTATCTTCCTCATTAAGGTTGACGCTTTATCTCACAGGTGTCCGGCTGCTCCGATAAGGCGGCTCGATTTTCGGCCGTCCTCCAAAGCGCCTGGCCCTTTTTCCTTATCTGGATAAAAGGCGTAGTCTCGGGCTCCGCCACTTCCCTAACGCATCGGAAGTTCCTTTTCGGTTTACAACCTTTCAAATCATAATACGCCGGGTCCGCGCTTTCAACACCCGCCGCTCATTTCTCCGGCCAAAAACGCGGCGTATTGGCTGCGTTATGGGTGTTATGACTTTTTCGTGGGCTCAAGCCCCCTGTCCATGCGGGTTCCAGCCTTTTCTCATAACGCATGGGCCGCCTTTTGATTTTTGCGTTATGAACCGTCCGGGCGCTGTGGTATAATGAAAACACCTTATCATCAAAGGAGATCCCCATGTTTGCAAATTTAACCCTACGAAAAATCATCGCCTACGGCTCCGACGATTACGACCAGGCCCTTGCCCTGAGGGACAGGCTGCTGCGCAGGCCTCTGGGCCTGAGCCTGTACGACGAGGACCTGAGCGGCGAAAAAGACGATTACCACCTCGGCATTTTCAAGGGCCCGGCGCTGGCCGCAGTGCTGGTGCTCATCCCAAAGGACAGCGCCACCCTCCAGATGCGCCAGGTGGCCGTGGACACGGCCCTCCAGGGACAGCACCTCGGCGCGAAGCTCGTCGCCTTTGCCGAAAGCTTTGCCGCCACCCAGGGCTATACCCGCATGATCCTCAACGCCAGACAGACCGCCGAAGCCTTTTACCACAAGCAGGGGTACGCCACTGTGAGCGAACCCTTCATGGAGCTCGGAATCGGCCATGTGCGGATGGCGAAGGAACTGAGAATCGGGAACTAAGAATTTTCCATTAAAAAAGGATCCGGCTCGCAAAAGCCGGATCCTTTTAATTTTATTTTATGCTTATTATTTCCACGAAATTCGGACTCAGCGTCAGTCCGTGATAATCTTCGCAACGGCGCCGGAACCTACGGTACGGCCGCCTTCACGGATCGCGAAACGTAAACCTTCTTCGATCGCGATTGGGGTGATCAGGGTGATTTCCATTTCTACGTTATCCCCTGGCATTACCATTTCAACGCCTTCTGGCAGTTTGATATTACCGGTTACGTCGGTTGTTCTGAAGTAGAACTGTGGTCTGTAGCCATCGAAGAATGGGGTATGACGGCCGCCTTCTTCTTTGGTCAGTACGTAGACCTGGGCGGTGAAGTGGGTGTGTGGGTGGATGGAGCCTGGTTTTGCCAGTACCTGTCCACGTTCGATCATGGTACGGTCGATCCCACGTAACAGCGCGCCGATGTTGTCGCCGGAGCGGCCTTCATCTAACAGCTTACGGAACATTTCAATCCCGGTTACAACGGTTTTCTTGATTTCATGGATCCCTACGATTTCAACTTCGTCCCCAACGTGTACGATCCCACGTTCTACTCTACCGGTTGCAACGGTACCACGGCCGGTGATGGAGAACACGTCTTCCACTGGCATTAAGAAAGGTTTGTCGGTGTCACGTTCTGGTTCTGGGATGTAGGCATCCACTTCTTTCATCAGTTCGACGATCTTGTCGCCCCATTCGCCGTCTGGATCTTCCAGGGCTTTTAAAGCGGATCCGATAACGATTGGTGTGTCGTCTCCTGGGAATTCGTATTCGTCTAACAGTTCACGTACTTCCATTTCAACGAGTTCTAATAATTCTTCATCGTCGACCATGTCGGCTTTGTTTAAGAATACGATGATGTAAGGTACGCCGACCTGGCGGCTTAACAGGATGTGTTCACGGGTCTGCGGCATTGGGCCGTCGGCTGCGGATACTACTAAGATCGCGCCGTCCATCTGGGCTGCGCCGGTGATCATGTTTTTAACGTAGTCGGCATGGCCCGGGCAGTCAACATGTGCGTAGTGACGAGCGTCGGTTTCATATTCAACGTGGGCGGTTGAGATGGTGATTCCACGTTCTCTTTCTTCTGGTGCTTTATCGATGTTGTCGAAAGCTACAGCTTCACCGGTTCCGAAGCGTTTGTTTAAGACGGTGGTGATTGCAGCGGTTAATGTTGTTTTACCGTGGTCAACGTGACCGATGGTCCCAATGTTAACATGTGGTTTGGATCTTTCAAATTTTTCTTTAGCCATTTTGTTATCTCCTTAAAGATTATAAATTAATTTTAATAGATACGATTTGATGCGCGCCGTTTTTTCCATATTCCGGACGGCTTCACTCAGCATATTATACAATAGCATCCGGGGGGTTTCAAGCTTTTTTCTTCCAAAACTTAAATAAAATTGGGGATAAAAAAAATAAGCCGGAAGCATCCGGCTTAAAATTCATTTTATCGCGACAGTCTACGCTAAGCAGACGTTCTTTGCCTGTAAGCCGCGTGGGCCCTGTTCGGTATCAAAGGTTACTTTGTCGCCGTCATTTAAAGTCTTGAAGCCATCGCCAATGATTGAAGAGAAATGTACGAATACATCGTCGCCGTCTTCTCTTGAGATGAAACCAAAACCTTTATCGCCATTAAACCATTTAACTGTACCATTATTCATTGTGGTACCTCCTGAAAATTATATTATATTCGCAATCGTAAAATAAAAAAACACATATTTTTGCAAACCCTCTTGTCACCAAGCTTACATTGAACTTAAGTAGACAAAAACGACTTGCAAAAATATGTGAAATCAATTGATACTCTCTTAAATACATTCTTAGTATACCCTAGTCGGCGTCCTTTGTCAAATCACCTTAAGGAAAAACCCGTTTTCTTAAGAAACGAAGCCCCAGCCATCCGGCCAGGGCTTCGCAAAGAGAAAATTGGGAGAGTGAATGGTTCGTTAAAATAAGAGGTCTGTGTGTTCGTTATGATTATACCCGCTGGACCAGGGGTTTAAACACCGGCAGAAGGTCCGGCCCCGGTTTTTAAGGCCACCGCCTGAGCCGGGCCATCATGCCCCGGAGCAATAAAAAAACAGCTGCTTGCAGCTGTTCAAGTTCATTTGATGGAGCCCTTGTCCGGATTCGAACCGGAGACCCCCACCTTAGGAAAAGAGTGTTTATCAAAGTTTCAAGGTGCTCAGAAATGGCTTGTTTTCAAGGGTATATCCGTCACAAGTACATCTTACCTTACATATCATTATAAAATCTACAGGGCAAATCTCGGGCAAAAATATAAATAAATTTTTTATTATATATATTATATATATTGTATAGTAGAAGAAAGTTGATTTTTAAAGCGGATATATTCATCAACAAAACCTGTAAACAATATATATATAATAATGTAGATATTTTTTTATTTATTTTTTTTTATATCTCTATTATAATTGTATTAAAACAAAAATAACGAACGGAAGATTACATGTACTCTTATAAAATTGGTCTTTTAGATGACGATTTATTTCGTGCTTATCAATATTCAGAGAAACTACAATTGTATGGTTTTATACCAAAAGTTTTTAATTCAATCTCAGAATTGATTATTTATGTTAAATCTCATGAACTAGATGCTGTTGTGGTTGATATTCATATGAATGACACGGAACATCTTTTCAGCACTATTGAATCTCATGGAGGGTGGACTACCGGATTAGCTTTATTCCACAAATTGAGAGAAATTTCACCCGATCTAAAAATAGTAACTCTAACCAATTCTACTTTACCAGAAGTTGTGGAATGGTTCACCAGCGACAGCTCCGTTGATTACTTTTTTAAAGAAGATTACAATCCCTATAATTTTCCTAGCGCTCTATTCCAGTCATTAGAAAATTATTATTGTCTTTTTGATGATAGAAATGAATTAGATGAGAGGTATCATAAAATTCATGAAAATATGTTTACAATGCTCAATTTGTTGGAGTCTCCAAAATATGAAGAGACACTTCAACTACTTTGCGTCTCTATTGTCGATATGCAGCGTGAACTGAAAATAATCAAATCAAATGCTAGTTCCCTTACTACCGATACATTAATAAAAATTAATAATCTAGAGTGTTTATTAAACGAAACAAACAACTCCATTAAAGAAAATAAAAAAAGTAAAATTTCTCAGTCAGTAAATAATCTTTTTAACGCTACCGAGTTTATAGCTTCTTTTTGCACTATTTCTGAAATTATTATGAAACTATTTTAAAACTGAAAGCCAGCCGCCTGATTAAAGGCGGCTTTTTTTATTCTACCGGATCATGGCTGCGTAAGTACAATGTCAGGATTTCTTCTGCATATTTCCCCTTGTCGGCCGGGCAGCGTTCCAGAAGCTCCAGCAGCGATGCGTACTTTGTCCCCATGTATTCCTTTGGGCCGTAGAGAATGGCATCGGCAGACATTTTTAAAATGTCACAGAAGCGGTTCAGGCTTTTTAATGAGAAGCCTTTTGTCCCCAGCTCGATATCGGCTAAAAATGTGGGTGTGATCCCAATTTTACGGGCCAATTCGTCGCGGGACATGTTTAAAAAGGTTCTTTGTTTACGGATTCTTAGGCCGATGGCCTTGTGATCGAGTGGCTGCATGTTTCTTTCCCCTATCTATATTTTTCTGGAATCCGCTGTGGAAAGAGGACGGCGCGCTGCGTCCTCTTTTGGTTCCCCAGCTTCCAGAAAAACAAAAAATGCTGTGCAGGGTGACACCCATACACAGCATAAAACTTCTGCCTTTTTCCCGCGTTAATGCTCAAACACAATCACTTGTAATTTGTACATAAATAGCCTATAATAATCAGTATGCGGTACTTCCTCAGGGAGGTTGTGTGGTATGGTGGCTTGGACACCTGCTATGCAAGCCGGACAGTGTTGGCGCACTGTCTGGATGCCGCTTTTTTGTTTTTCCTGTTCTCTATTATATATCTTTACCATATTTTTTGCAATCATTAAAAGTATGGATTCAACCCCCCATTAATTTTACAATTTCTTTCTTTTCACAAGCGTGTCCTTTTGTCTCTCTTGACGAACATGCTTTCTTATTTTATAATAAAATAAACATTTATTCGATCATCAAGGAGGGAATGAACATGAAATTTTGGATTGACGGCCTGGACCGTGAAATGATTCGGACGATGAAAAACCGCCTCTTTCTTAAAAGATCATGGCGTTTTGCGCACTTTGACGGGGGTGGTTCTTTTGTATGAATGGTATGATTCTCCGCAAAGAGACCGGGAGGCCTATACAAAGCTGAAGGTTGATCGGTTTTACATTTCTGTCCTGGCGGCTTTCGATTTAAATGGAAAAGTAAGGCCGCTGCGCCTGAAGCTCCCGGACGAACGAAAATGCGACATCGACGAAATACTGGAAATCCACGAATCACCGGGCTTAAGGGCTGGCGCACTGGGTACCCGGTTTGTCTGCCGCATCGGTGAAAGTGAAAGGGTGATCAACCTGTTTTATGAAAATCCGCGCTGGTATATTGAAAGACCTGCGCCTTGAAAATGCTAACGCTCCTGAAATGCCCTTTGCCATGCGCATTAAGAGTGTTTAGGAAACGGCTCCCGTTCTGGGAGCTTTTTTATTACATGGGACAAGATCGTCTTTGACGGTCCTCTCACATCTAATAATTGGTGATGATTAATTCTTTATATTCCATTTCCTCGTCGGACTTATTGTATCTTTCCAGCAGCCCGTTTCGCCTGGACACCGGGTGCAGGTTGTAATCTTTATAAAGTGCCTCTACAAAGCTGTCCCGGTTGTAGCTTAAAATAAATTTTCCTTGGATCTTGTCCAGGCAGGCCTTCAGCCGCTTATGATCGGCTTCGGTGAATGCCACGGAATAATATTTTTCGGTACTGTGATAGGGCGGGTCCAGATAGAATAAAGCATTCTCGCGGTCATACGTTTTTAGGATGCGTTCAAAGTCCCGATTTTCGATCACCACTTTCCGAAGGCGTTCGGATATTTCTCCCAGGTAAGCGATTCCCCTATCGGGTGTCCGTTCTCTTCCGGAGTAATCTTTCAAATTTGCGCCGTAGCTATGCTTAATAAGAATATAAAACCGAGCGGCCCGCTGGATATCGGTCAGTCCCTCTGCCTCTAACTGGTTTTTGCAGATATTAAATTGTTCGTATGAGTTAAGGGTGTAGGCCAGCTCCTTCTGTAGGGCCTCGGGATGGTATTTAACAACGCGGTACAGGTTTACCAGCTCGCCGTTGGCATCGTTGTAGACCTCCATTTCTTTTCCGGGTTCCTTTCCGAACAGCACCCATCCGGCGCCGCCAAAGACTTCGATGTACCGCTCGTATTCTTTTGGAAACAGGGCGATAATCTGTTTTCTTAACAGGCGTTTCCCGCCGATCCACATTAAAAAGCTATTCATTTTTTTATTCTCCTTTCATTTGTGTGGGCCGCCCGAAGGCGGCCCGATGTTTTCTTAATAACCTGCTCCGGTATATTGCAGATGGACATAGCCATCGCCAACATAGCCCCAGGTAAAGCCGTTTCTTAATCCGATTTCTAACAGTTCCTCGTAGCTGCACGCGCCCATGGGGTTGCAGTCAAAGGCCCGTCCTGCCATGTGGCAGGATTCGGAGGAGCTTCCGGACAGGCTGGCGTTGTAGTCTGGGCAGCGCACCCCGGAGGTTACCTGGATGCCGGAGCCTAAATCCTGCCGGGTGGCTTCCAGGCAGTTTAAGGCCGTATGGTTAATCATTTCCGGGAAGTGCAGGCAGTTCCCGGAGTGGATGGCCGGATCGTCGTTATCGGACACGGCAATGCCGCAGCCCAGTTCTGCGCTGTTAAAATGCGGGGTGAGCTGTACACCGTTTGTAAGAACTTCGGCCATTTTGCGCTGGCAGTCCCAGCCCCAGACACCGTCGTCGACTGCCAGGCCGTATTCGGATTCAAAACGCCGGATCAGCTGGCGGCAGCAGCTGGCGCTGCCGGGTTCCCCTAAATCCCCGTCGTAGCCACAGGGGCCCAGGGCTTCCTCGCCGTAAAGCCATGCTAATGCCTGCTGAATGCTGATGTTACTGTATAATTCGATTGTTGCCATTTTTATTTTTCCTCCTTGTTGTTTTCTTCCTCTACAATTCCCAGAAGCTCGTTGAGCTTGTCTGTGGCCAGTTTCTTGATGGCCTTTTTTAAATTGTCGGCCGCCACGGCGGGTTCGGTGAAGCTGTTGTTTTTCCAGTAGCACACCGCCGTCGATAACAGCGTCAGCCCGGTACTTACAAACAGGTTGATCGCCTCGTTGTCGATCGGGATAAACGGATTCCCGGTCATGGCGCAGACCTGGTTAAACCACGTTAATACCAGCACAAACAGTCTGGCGATCGGGCCGGAATACTTGCTTAAATCTTCCCATTTCATTTTTGTTTCCTTTCTAAGCCTCCATGCGGCTTTTGGTTTTGTGGGCCTGCTCGGCCATAAAATCGTCGATGTGCTTGATCGCATCGTCGACATTGCCGTTACACTTCTTTCCGGAAACGGCTTCCAGACAGGCTTTCATGGCGGTTATAAGGATATAGTTTTCTTTTGTCCTTACCTGGATGTCCTCCTGCTGTTTCCGCTGCCAGCTCTCGGTTGCGGCGATTCTTTCTTCCATTGCTTCGATTTTTTTATCTTGTTCCTGGTCTGGCCGGATTATTTTTCTGTGGAACCACTGGTTTAACGGCTTATAGAAAAGCGCCACACACGCTATTATCGCAACGATCCACCCGGACCAGTCTGCCAGCAACTTTATAGACTCCTGCATGTTTTCCTCCTGTTCTATTTGCAGTAAAGACTTAACAGCTCACCTCCTTTTCTCGCACTAAAAAAACAGCCTTACAGCTGTTCTGTGAACTCTGTTTCCTTTTCGGAAGGTTTTGGTGGCTCTGGATCGTTTTGGCTTTCCTGCGACTGATCCGGCACGTTTTCCTCGGTTCCAGTATTCTCCGGCGTTTCCGGTTGTTTGCCTGCCGCCTGTTCGGTTTTCTGCCGTTGTGCTTCAATCTCGGCGGCCAGACGGGCGTTTTCTTCCTCCATCTTCTGAAGCGCGGCTTGTTTTTCGATGTTCCGGCGCTCCACTTCCAGGGCCACCTCTGCGCAATACCGACTATCCACCAGCTTAATGCCGTCTGCGTTCTCCTCTAATGCCCGCATCCCCTTTTCTACAAGGTCAGCGTACATCTTTACCATTGGGCTTAACTTTGCCATTTAAAGGCCTCCTTCCATCATTTCTGCAACTAACAGCTGCATGTCGGTTTTATCCTGCTCCTGCTGCTCGTACAGTTCGACCGCGGCCAATGTTTTCTCATCATCGGCCGTTATGGTCGGTTCTGCCGTTGCCTGGGTAAAGATTTCCAAGTAGTCGAACAGGCCGCCGTTTTCCGGCAGCGGGTTTTTAAGCCGCATTCGGCCGTTTGCGTTGTCTAAAAAGAACTGCCAATCTTCCTGTGTAATGGGCCGATCCGTGTCTCGTATATCCTCTGGCTTATAAATATCGGTGGATATAAAGCCAAAATCCTGCAAATTGTCGGGGTAGTTTTCCCCGATTCTCAGGTATCTTTTTATTTCCATAGTATCTCCTAAAATGTAATGCACATCCAACTTACTCCTGGGCAGTTTGAATGCAGTATAAAACTGTTTTTATTGCTGGATGTTGCGTAAGAATAAGCGTAGTATCCTGTTGTTTCTCCGCTAACCTCTGGTGTAACAATCGGGCTCATCGGAACGCGTGTGATGGCTACGGGCCAGGTTACCTGCAATCCTTCCGGTGTCGCATTCGTCACATATCCATATTGCAGAATATGTCCGGTTGGTAATTTAATATAACCGCTATAGTTATTCATCGCAGACGGCATATCGGTCATTTCAAGAATTTTTGTCCAGGGACTCCAAACACCGATCCATCTATACCTTCTTAAAAGTAAATGGTCACCATGAGAAAAATATATCTGTGATTGATAAGCCTTAGATGGCTCGGACTGACCAATAATAGTTCCTTGATATTGCGGCAAACTCAAGCCACTTTCACTGGGATATACGAAAGCGACATAGAGCGTATCCGTAATATTATCAATCGCTCCATCCAAATCACCCTGGGTGGAAGGCCTTCCTAAATTTTTGTAGACAAATTCACCGGCATTGCCGAGGGTATACTCTGGTTTTACATAAACACTGTTTTTTAAATTACCGATCAGTAGTGGGTACTCCTGATACATGGACAAAGCTGCCTGATCGGCATTAAGACCTTCAAATTCTACACTTAAGTTAACATTGTCTTGATATTTTGTTCGTTTTGCAACGGTAAAATATAGGATTTCTCCACTTCTGACAAAATCACCAATAGAATAATAGTTACCGATCGGGTATCCAATATTCGTGTATCTTGAACTTTGATCGATGATTGTATCTTTAATATACAGAATTGAGATTTCTTTACTTAAACAACCGGATGTATCTTCTGTCTGATAACCAGATGTCAAATTGATTTTAACTTTTCCTGTAAAGACTGTTTTTGAATTGACGTGTGCTTGGATAATGATCGAATTTTCTTGTGTCCTAAATCTAATCTGAAAATTGATAACGGCATGGTTTTTTGTTATTTGCCTGATTTTTTTACTGATGGTATTTCCGTCTTGAACGACCTCACTGTCAAAAGTGCTATCCCTTTTTTTGAGGTACTCTTCATCTGGAAAATAATCCAGCTCGAACTTTAATTCGTTCCAGTGCTTAATACCGTCCCCGGCTTTCATGCGTCCGGTTTCTTTCACCACGCCGATCAGGCCTTCGGCCAGTACCGGGTTTTCGGTTTCCCATTGTGCGGCGGTATTGGTGACCTGCTGCATTCTTCTTTGTAGATTGTCCATGTGTTCCTCCGTATTTTTTATACGTCGAAACCTCAAATTGATTTTAATACCCTAGTATAGCAAGATTGACTCGGCCTACACTGGATATGATCTGTACGCTGCTTTCTGATTCATTGGCAGCGGACACCTGACCTGGTGTGCCTGCGTTCCCCGTTGCGAGGATCGCGGTCTGTGCCCTTGGAAAGGTAATCGGATAATTCAATGTGGTCAGTACATTCGGTGTCACTTCCTTCCAGACCAGCCACTGTAGGATCAAGCCATTCGGTAGCCTCGCATAGCCATCTGATGTAAAGAATTGTGTGTAATCTGCCATCTTTGCGAAATCGTCGTCGGATAAACACCAGTCTGTCGCAACTAGGCCTTTCTCCATTTTCAGATCCCATAGGTTTAAAACCACCTGCCCGCTTACACCCGCCCAAATAATAAACAGATAACACTCGTGTAATATTTCATTCTCATTTCCGTTTTTGTTGATCCGGATGGTCTGCTTAAAGGTCCTTGTCCCGCCGCTGTTGTCTATTCTTTCATACGCGCCAGTATTATGCGCGGTCGCACCTGAATAGTCTGCGACGCTTGTCATAAGTATATGGGCTATGGCGGCTGAATACTTAAAGGATATGGTATAATCCCTGCCATACTCAATGTCGGACAATTTTATTTTAACTCCTGGTGTGGAGGTTGCCTGCTCTGACTGGGCTGTCAGAAAAGAGAAACCGTCTGGGTGCTCATTGATACTAAGGGTCACGTTTTGGTTTGGTTCAATGCCGTACAGTCCCCGGCTGAAATCAGAATTGATGATGTGATTTTTCTTGGCAACGGCCTCCAGATTTTGTTTTAATATTTTTCCCTGGGCGGCAGACAGCGGATCGCTCGCGCTGTCATTTTCCAGGC
This sequence comes from Eubacterium sp. 1001713B170207_170306_E7, assembly GCF_015547515.1. Classification (NCBI taxonomy): domain Bacteria; kingdom Bacillati; phylum Bacillota; class Clostridia; order Eubacteriales; family Eubacteriaceae; genus Eubacterium; species Eubacterium sp. 1001713B170207_170306_E7. The sequence goes on along the minus strand of NZ_JADMVE010000006.1, from coordinate 178,395 downwards.
TGTTTATACAGATTACTTTTCCATAGGGCAGGCGGCTCCATTCGGTTACGCCGTCTCCGGCCTTTTGCTTGTTGGTGTCGGCTTCGATCACGACTTGTCCATTTTTTAAAATCGGGTTGAGGTTCGACAATTCTGCTGCTGTCATTCGTGGCAGGAGGATGCGCCGTTCAAGTGTATTTGCATCTGGCATTTAGTTCACCTCCTGCTTGGGAATATTATACTTTAAGTTATAATACCCCCCCCCGTTTGCTTTTTGCGCAACTTTATTAAGTCTCAACATATTGTTAACTCCTTTAAAATTTTCTTGTCAAACCTCAACCTTTTTTTAATTACCGATCGCAAAAACCCACATGGTGCTGCCAGCCTGTCCTTTTAGAGTGCAGTTTGTTCTGTTTGCACTCGTCAAACTGACGCCACTTTTAGAAGAGTCCACCACGATGCCGTTGATATAACGCGGATAATGTGGAAAGGCTATCGGAAAGGCACCGCTATAGATTTCGGTAGTCGATGAAAGGATAAACCACTGGAGCAATACCCCACTTGGCAGTTTTAAATAACCGACGCCGTTTTCTGCGTTAATGGACTGCGTGAAATCTTCCAGCGTGATCACTTTTGTCCACGGATACCAATCACCACCGTTTTTATGGCGGTAAAACATCCCAGCGTTATACGAGATCGCAAACTGTGCTTGATAGCTGCTGTCAATCGACAATCCAAATACCTGTTTAATGCCACCATTTAAGCTTAATCCGGTAACATTCACACTTAGCATTTTGATGTAAGATTCGATACCAGACGCTACGGCGATGTTATCCAAAGCATTGTTCAACTCTTCCTGGCTACGTATCGCGCTGATGCCTTTATAGCTTAATTCCTGCACGTTTCCTAATGTGTACTCTGGCTTTTTATAGGTATTCGTGACCTCCAACCAATTACCCCCATAAATGTAAAAAGAATTTTCAGTTAAATTAGTACGCCCGAAAACTTCTATTTTAATGGTAATTCGATTATTGATACTTGTATCTTTTCTGGATAGAATAATTGCAAACATGTTTGCATTTACCCCTATTTTGTCCCATAAAGAATAATACTCTGCGACTTTTTCCCCAATAAAAGTATACCTTGATACATTTTCAAAAGTGTTTCCGGATTCGTTGGCAAAAGAATACTCTTTACACAGGGTTCCACTGGCGTTTTGGTAAGAATAAGTTGTTAATAGCGTTACAACGATTCTCCCATATATATTTTCTGATGCAGGCCAGGCAAAATAGAGTTGGTTCCCCATCGAATTCTGCTCAGAAACCTCTAAACTAAAATACTTTACACAGTAGTTTCCTTCCCGATAAAAAGCGTTTGTATCCGCATTGATCCGATCCCGTTTTTTCTGCTCCAGGGCTTTCCCCTGGGCGGCAGACAGCGGGTCTATTGTACTGTCACTGTCCAGTCCATTCACGCAGCTTACTTTTCCATAGGGCAGGCTGTTCCACGGGCTCACACCATCGCCTGTTTTATGCTTGTTGGTGTCGGCTTCGATCACGGTTTGACCGTTTAATAAAATTGGGTTGAGGTTTGACAGTTCTGAGGCTGTCTTTCGTGGCAGGAGGATACGCCGTTCTAAGGTGTTTGAATCCGGCATTTAGTTCACCTCCCGCCAGGAGATATTATTATTTAGGAATAATACCCCCCCCCCGTTTGCTTTTCGTGCAACTTTCTTAAATCTCAACATATTGTGTCCTCCTATAATACGCCTTGTATGGTATAGACGGTGTCTTTTTTGACATAGTCTGTAAGGCTGTTTTCGATCTGTGTCGCGGAAGCTGCTGCCGCTGTTGCCGACGCGGCAGCACCTTGTTCGCTATTTTCAGCAGCGGCAGCGGCTTTTTCGGCGGCGCTGGCTTTTTCGGCCGCTTCGCTTTTGGATATCGCTGCTGCGCTCGCAGCGGCATCAGCGTCGGTTTTATCTTGTTGCGTTTGCTCGGCGGCTTCCGCGGCGCTCTGTTCACTGCCGTCTGCTTGAACGCGTGACTGCTCAGCGGCTGCGGCCTCTTGTGCTGCGGCTTCCTTTGCTGCGGCGGCATCACTGGCCGCCTTTTCGGCAGCGGCCCGATCCTGCCCGGTTTTCGTTGCGTCGGCAGCGGTTTTCTTTTCGCTTTCTGCGGCGGCTGCTTTGGAAGCGGCGGCGGCAATGGCCGATTGGTTAGCTGCCTGTTTGGCGGCGGCGGCATCCACGGCAGCCTGATCCGCGGCGGCACGATCCATGGCTGCTTTGGCTGCGTCACTGGCGGCACTCTTTGCACTGGCCGCAGCAGCGGCCCCAGCCCCGGCGGCGGCACTTGCACTTTCGGCTGCTTCCTCTGCTTTGGCTTCGGCTTTTTTTCGTTCTTCCTCAACCAGTCTTAAAAAACGGGCGAAGGGGTTTTCTTCGTCCCCGTCCGGCGTGACGTTCATTCCAGACAAACCGCTCGGATGAACGGTTAACTCATAGACGGAGCTGGTGGCGGTTTTTCCATCGGTTCCGGTCCCCACAAATGAAATGAACACTTTAAAATCCTGTCCAAATTCTTCTCCCTTAAAGGGCGCAGACGGCAGGTTTCGCACTTCGCCGCTCACGATGTTTTCAACCATTCCCAGCGTTTCGTCCTCTTCCCGGTAAAACAGGCCGTTGACGGTCAGGCCCTGCCAGTTTTCCGGAAGTTCCAGTTTAAATTCGATAAATTTTGTAAAATCGGCAACGACTTTACTGTTATCCACGCGAATGGTGTTCTGCTCGGTTATTCTAAATTCAAGCAAATTTTTTCCTCCTTTACGCAGCGTTTTGATTTTCCAATGCCTGTAGGCGTGCTCTCAGCTGGGCATTTTCCTGTTCTAACTGCTCAATCCTGAGCTTGTGATTTTCGGTGATCGTATAGATTTCTTTGGTTGCCTGCCAGTTGATGGCTGACATGGTATAGGTATCCACGGCATCCTGTTCGATAGAAATAACCTGTTCTGGGGTTTCACGTTCAACGACAAAACCATAATGCCTTGGCGCGGCCGCTCCGTAGAACTCTCGCTCGCTGTTCAGATTATATCCGTATATTTTTGCATTTTTAATAACGTTTCTGACATCCAGGTCAATTTCCCGGATATTGCTTTTTATTCTCTCGGTGGAAGCGTTGTTAAAATTATAGGCCGTGGTGGATGTCGCGCGCACGACAAGGCCCATACCTGTACTGGTATTTGATCCTGCGCCAATCACGACCGCACCGCCATTATCGGTTGCACCCCATATCCCTAAACCGTCATAGCTTGCACCTTGCCAGTTGTACAGTTTTCCTGCCAGCCTGGAGCCAGACGCGGCCATAAGGCTGTAAAAATAGATGGAGTTGCCCTGGAAGTCAATGGCCTTTTTCTTTTCACTTCCATAATAGCCGTATGTAGTCATGGTCCCGCCATCCAGATAGGCATTTACAGCGGTCATATTATTGGCGGTCATGTTGTCGGCAATCATGTTCAGAGTTTTCAGATTTCCGCTGGTGTCCGCGTATAAAACATTGGTCCCCTGATTGTTCTGGATTTTAATCCCGCCGTTTTTAAAGGTGCCGCCAGAACCGTCCAGCGTGAACTTGGTGGTACTGACCGGACTTCCTGCGTTGATCCCATTGCTCACGGCAAGTGTGATGGCTTTGTCGGTGAGCTTGAGTTCTGCGCTTGAAATACGTTCTGCCAGTCCTTCCTGCTCGGTTTTGGTCGCATAGTTTTTTGAAGCGGACAGGGTAATTTCATCGGCCTTCTGATTAATGGCAGTCTGTGTTGTACTGGCTGACCAATAAAAGCTTAACACCTGCTCCATGTTGGATTCTGACACATAGGTCTGGCTCACCGTTGATAAAATGCTGTTGCCCTTCTGGATAATGGCGCTGTTCATCTGCTCGGTGGTGGAGTAATTGTTCAGACTGCTTTTTGTCGCGTAGGTCTGGCTCACGGTTGTCGAAATTTCGTTTTTTGCCTGGGTGATGGCGCTGGTCATGGCGCTGGTGGTGGCGTAGTCCCCGAAGCGGCTCTCATGATCGGTGACCGTGATCTGAAGGCCGTCCAGCGTGATTTTAAAGCTGGTGAACGCGTCTTTCAGCTTGGTGGTGGTACCGTCGCTGTTCACGATCACGGAATCGGAGATCAGGCCGTCGATCTTGCCCTGCTGGATGCCGATACTGGTTTCCAGGCTCTCGGTGATGCCGTCCAGGTTGTCGGTGGTGGTTTTGAGCTGTCCCAGAAATACGTCCAGGGTCTGCCCGGTTGGATCGTATGCGATCAGGCTGCTTTTGATGGTTTCGGTGTTGCCGTTGATCTCGGTGACCAGGCTGGGAATATTGATCTTATTCCCGCCAATATTGGCGTTGTCTGCGATCATAATATCCACGATCAGCCCGTCGGGTACGGCTCCGGTATGGATGCCGTCCTGGTCCAGGATCGCGCCCTTTGTCGGGTCCTCGCCGATTAGGATAAAGTTAAAATGGCCGTAGGCATCCCGCCCGATCTGCATCCTGACCTTGCTGTTTTCGTCTTTAAACTGCATGGTCGGCCCCTGGATCACCAGCGCGCCATCCTCGGACATAATCTTTTGCTTTTCGGTGTAGATGGTTCCGGCCACCAGATCGTTGACGGCAATTTTGCTGGCGATCTGTGTTTTGACAAACAGGGTGTCGGCGGTCACTTTATCGGAGGTGAGGATCAGGGACAGGATGTTATCACTGGTCAGGTTTCCGTTGACCAGGGTCTCGATGTCAGCCACCTTGATCTCGGCATTTTCGATCCGGGCGTTGGTAACGTCCAGTTCGGTGATTTTGGCATATCCAGCTAAAAGCTCGGATACATAGGCTTTCTTGGCGTAAAGCTCGGTGATCTCGGCAGTGGTTGCTTCCAGATGGCCGATCCGCGCGGTTACGGCGGTCAGGTCCTGGACGATGAGCTGGCCAAAACTACTGGACTCGATCACACCGTCCAGGGCGGACGCGGCAATCAGGTCATTGGTTGATGTGATGTTATTCACCGTGGTGTTGACGCTGCTCTGCTCCTGCTGGACGGTGTCAAAACTCGCGGCCCGGTTGGCAATCTCACAGGTGTTTTTCCATGGGGTGTCCGGATACCGGACCAGCTTCACGATCCGCTGTTCCTCATGGGTCAGGGTGGCTTTGTCGATCAAAGTAATTGTGTCACCGATGCCATAGCTCAGTATCGTATAGGTTTCAGGCTTCATGGCGGCCAGGTCCCGGACTTCGGTGGTATAGGCCACGGCCGGGGCGGCCAGCTCGGCCAGCTTGTCCTCGGCATCCTCTTTCAGGTTCTGGGCCACGGTGTACCGCTCATCTTTCCAGTACAGGGTCTTAACTTTGGTGCTGTAGCCGTGGTTTTCCAGGTAGTCCCGGCCATCGTTGATGTCTGCAATGGTCAGGCCTTCCTTGCCCTCGGGACGGATGCGGGTATAAAAGTCATAGCTGTCGCTCTGGACGGCCAGCTTTTTGAGGTTCAGGCCGTCTTTAAAATACACGCCCTTGTCCTCGCCGCGCTGCTCGTACAGGTGGCAGACTTTTTCTCTGGCCTCCAGGCGGGTTTCGTAGCGGTAGGTTTTCAGGGCCTGCTGCAAGACTTCCCAGCTGCTCCCGGTCATGCGGATGGTCCGTTTCTTTTTTAAATCGCCGTGGGGCTGGACGGTCCATCCGGTTCCGGCAAAGGCCAGGTTCAGGCAGGCCTGGGCGGTCTGCTCCACGGATTCAAAGGCTTTCCACTCTTTTCCCTCTAAGTCCTCGGTGTTCAGGGTGGCCTCCACGGGCATCCAGTTGGTGTCGGACTGTGGGGAGAGCAGCTTAATCACGTACTCGTTATCCTTGGTTCTTAAATAATCTTCGTTGTGTACCTCCGTATCCCGCGGCACTAAAAAAGAGAGCCGCTCATCCCCGTCGGAAAGCGTGCTCTCGAGCTTGATTTCCTTTGCGTGTCTCAGGTACCCGGTGGGTTCTCTGGTGTTTTTATCAAAGAGCTGTATCAGCATGTTTCAGCTCCTTTCTGCCCTTATTCGCTGTCGTCGATCATAAAATCTAAAAGGATCAGGTCGTTGGCAGTGGCTTCTTTTTCTTTGGATATTTTGACCATCGGGACGGTCTGGATCTCCACTTCGGTTTCAGCGTCCAGAATTTCCTGGACTTGCTTAAAATAATCTTTTAGGCTTTTCCCTTCCCTGGGAACGGGTTCGCCGCTCTCTGTCAGGACGATTCTTCCGCTTTCTTCGGTTTCCAGGTACTCGGCCTCCAGTTTTTTCCGCTCCTCAAGGACATCGTCATTTAGTTTCCCGATCTCGCGGAAATTCCTTGTAATGGCCACGTTGATCACCGGGGAAAATTTCTTTTTCGATACCTTCATCATGGCGATTACATGGGTGTTGATCTCGGCGTTACACATTTTCTGCTTCATGGGTCTTTCTCCTTTCCGCGATCAGGTTGTCCTGGAACGCGTAGGCTTCATCTTCAAAATCAGATTCGTCTTTACGGATTTCGGCGCGGTTGGCCTTGTACAGGTCCTGGTCCAATACGGTACTGTGCGAAAAGCGCAGCGTCTCAGGGTTCTGGGTATCCACCACGGCCTGGAAGCTTTTGACCAGCTTCCCGTCAATGGTGCTTTTGTTGGTAAGTTTAAACTCGGTAATGGTTTTATCTAACATGGGGTTCTCCTTTATAAATATCTTGGGTTGTATTCAATGTGAATTTTTAAGCCGTTATGGCTACAGCCAAAGGACTGCATACCAGGCAGCAGCCTTGGAAACTCCCACAAATCCACATCTTTAAATTTATTCTGCCCGGCCTCGGTAACGGTCCCGGCTTCCCCGTCCAGGATCACGGCCTGGTCCTTTTTCAGGTTCCGGATCGTGATCGGATCATCGGAAAAGCCCGTCAATGTTGCGGACTGGATGCTGAGTGTCGGCGTGATGCTCACAACGGCGCTGCTGGGGATGTTTCCTTTTATCTTCCACTCAGCGGTTAAGGCCTGGTTAAAATCCATTTTTTTCCGGGTGCCGCAGGCATAGCCGATGAAAGTATAGGTTACAATAGAAGCAACACCAGACTTGACTTCATTTTTACTATCAACTTTTGTTAAAATAACTGAGTAAAGAAAATTTTGATAGTCTATTTTGATTACTCGCGGTTCCAAAAGCAAGGCTGTACAGTCCGAAATATTTTTTTCTATTTCTTCTGAACGCTTCGCTTGGAAAAGCAATTCGATTTTTAATGTTTTAATACCTATCTCTGAACGAAAAAATACAGGACTTATACTTCCATTGATTTTTTCGGATTCATTAATAATTTCCGAGGGCTGTATAGAGCAGCTCTTTTGCCTAGCTCCATATCTTGATATATTTATATTATCAATTTTCATTTTTTAACCCTCCTACTACTCATACCTAAAAAGGCTGAAGCCTCATCAGTGATAACGCCTACTGCGTCAGCACCAATAATAGGCTGTTTACCAAATTCAGGAAAATACTGAACAAGCAATTCATAAATAGCCTGTAAAATTACTAAAATTTTAGTATTATTATCATTAACAGCTTCACGTATATACGCTTGCAATGTACTAATTGGCGATATTGCTTCTGGTCCTGCTTCACCGCCAATCATGGCATTAGGGCCGTTAAACCCGAAAACTGTAGGATCATTTAATACAGCCCCTTTTGCATACCATTCAATTCCAAAGTGGGGCGCTCGTGGTGGGTTCAAGGAAAACGACCCAGAGATATTAACATGAGGCAGCTTTATTCTGGGAAAAGGTAATTCTCCACTAAACACGCCTTTGATGGTATTAAATACACCAACCACACGGTCATGCAAATTTTGAATCGTGCCAACGACACTATCACGGAGAGAATTGAAACCGCCCACAAAAGCATTATAAATACCGCCTACAATAGACGTTCCAACGGACAACATTGTGTTGAACAGTCCAGTAATTACGCCCACGACGTTTTGAACCATATTTTGAGCAAATTGCCAGGCCGAAGCCCAGTCACCGTTTAAAAGCGCAAATACAAAGCCCACCATATTTCCAATAAATGAAGCGATGTTTCCAATCACTTCCAGGAAAGGCGCGGCCGCTGTAATTACAGCCGTAAAAGCGTCAATGAAAGATGTCATAAACCAGCTAATCATTGGGACGATATTATTTCCGATAAAGTCCCCAATCTGTTGTAATATCGGACCGATAATAGCAAAGAAATTCTGAAAAGCAAGTATCCCTGGTGCCAGAGCCTCTTGTATTCTTGCCATTGCATCTTGTAGCTTGAGCTGTATTGTCTCAATCAGAGTGCCTACTGCATTTCTGAAAGCTTCTGACTGCTGCCAGGCACCTACTAAAATAGCAATAACCCCCGCAATGGCCGCTACAACTAGTGCGACGGGACCAAGCAATGTTCCCAATGCTGAGCCTAAGCCTACTGTTGATTCTGCGGTCATTCCAGCAGCCGCCGTTGTCGCTCCAAGGGCACTGTTAAATATCCCTCCCGTTGCAAACAAACCCGCGATGCTTGATACTGCATTTGCCATGCTCCCCAAAATTAAGAGCAGCGGCCCAATAGCCGCCACAACTCCTGCAATGGTAACAATAAATTTTTTCTGTCCTTCATCCATTGCTGATAGCTTCTGCACCCATTCGTTCAATTTCTGAATAATGGGTGTAATCATGGGCAGCAGCACTTGTCCGATGCTTGCGCCAAGCTCCTTCAGTCCTTCTGTAAAAATACGCATCTGGTTTGCCGTCTGGTCATTTGTTCGGGCAAAATCGCCTTGCGCATTACTCGTGACACTCATGACGTAGGCATATCTTAGCTGTACCTGTTCTGCCTGGGACATCTGACTATAGGTTTTTCCAAGCCCCTGGGATAAGGCAAAAGCGTCAAGGTTTGTCTGCGTCATGACAATACCAAACTGTTTAAGAGATTCTGTTTCACCTGTCCAGATAGAATTGAGTGCTGTTTGGGCTACATCCAAGCTGACATTGTGGAACGAAGCCATATCCGCTGCCAAACCAGCGACAGATGTGGACATACTTACCGCTTCGTCTGAGCTCAGCCCCATTGACAAGGACATATCCCCAAATGTCGAAACCATACCATACGCGGTTTCTTTAGCCATCCCAAACTGCTTAATTGAGTTTTTAGCCCAATCCTCAATTTTTCCACTGTTGCCCTTAAACACCTGCTCCATCTTTGAGAAAGATTCATTATAATCAGATGCAAGTTTAAAAGCAGCAGTGCCCGCACCGACAATTGGCGTTGTGAGCCCTAAAGTAAGCTTTTTCCCTGCATTGGTCACTGCTTGACCAAAAGCTCCGGCCTTGTCAGCAACGGTCTTAAAATTTTTGCCTAACCGTTCTGCATTGGTACCAGCCTGGTCCATTTCATTTTTCGCCTGGCTGGTATCCACGAAAATAGAACCGAACAGTTTAAAAATTTCAAACGCCAAGTGGATCACCACCCTTCACCGTCAGATTTATTATGGCTTCTACGCTTTCAAGAATCTGCTCTTTAGACTGTGGTTTATTTATTTGTGCACTTGGTTTTGCCATTAACTGCTTTTTGTAATCCTCAAAGGATATAAACGTTTCTTTGTCCATATATGGAAACTGAGCAATATATAAATCCCATAATCGCTGTTCATTTTCCTTTTCAAAGGCTTTTCGGATAAAAGAAATGCCTTCGGAAAACTCCAAGGGCATTACATAGCTGAGATTATATTTTCGGGCAAGCAGCTCTCCGACTTCGATGGTGTCGAAGGAACTGCCTTCTTGAAAAAAGCTTTCCACTCATCGACACTTGCAACCTCGAACAGTTTTTCTGCGAGCTCTGTTAATTCCATATTTGGCACATCGCTTTTTGAGCAATCCAGCGGACCGGAAAGCAGATCGTATAAATCTTCCTCACAGCCATCTTTGGAAAAGATTTCCAAAAAAATAAAGGCATAATGAATGCCCAGTTCCGTCTGTGCCATTTCGCCGTCGCTGCTGATTTCCTTGAATGCCGCCAGCATATCTGCCTTTGCACCTGTCTTTTTTACCAAGCGGCTGAACTTGAATACATCTTTTAAATTTAACTTTCTTACTGCCATATTTTTTCTCCTTATGATCCAGATTTAATAATATAGGTTTCTGTGAGCGTTGGGCTGTCAGCCTTACCCGATTTAAAGGCTTTTGCCTTTAAAATTGTGTTTTTTGAAATTGAAATGGCTGTGGTGTACTCATCACTGCTGCCATCCGGTTCAAAACCATTGGTTGTATACCGGATGGTTGCGCCGGAATCTGCACAGCTCAGCGTTACGCTTTTTCCAGCGGTATAAGTGCCTCCCTTAACCGATGCAACGGGCTTTTCGACATTATCGCCTTTCGGGTAATAAATAATATAGGGTGGTGAATCAATGTTTCCGCTGCCATCATCCTCATAATGTCCATAAAAGGTAGCTGCGATAACGCCTTCTTTTTTGTCCTCTGTTTTAATATCCAGGCCATCAGTGCTCAAGGCATTTAGCGTCTGGATAATAACAGGCCGTTCAGAACCCGAAATAGTCCCAATATAGGTGATGTTATCAATATAATCTTCATCTTCAATATTGTTTTTACCCTTTATAATGTGGTATGTTCCATTCGTATCACTATCAATGGTAGCTGCGCCTAAAGCCATCGTAATAATATCTGGGGTCGTTTCAACAAAATTTGCCATCTGGGAAACCTCCCAGCTGTCAATTACCTCTGCCCCTTTTGCCCGGCCCGGCAGCCCATCAATTTCAATTTGACGCACTTCCGCGACAGCTTTAAATTCATTACCTCCCTGGGTGGCCCCGATCAGCTTGCCTGATGCCCTTGCCGATTCGTAGGTATCAACACCCACTTCAAAATTTTTAAAAATTGCACCTGCGTTCAAATGCAGGTGGTCTTTTGTCTTTGGATTGTAACCTGTGGTTACTTTTCCTCTGCTCATTCTCAATCCTTTCCGAAATAGCGAATCTCATAAGACTCGTTAATTCTTAAAATCTGCGGATCATCATCCGTTAATGGCTGCCGATCCTGTCCATGATAAAAAACTAGGCAGTGTTGTTCATTTGTTAAAACACATTGGTCTAAAATTCCCTTTACATCGTCGGCCATCGTCTCAATTTTTGTGGAATCGCTGTTCCTGTCCCAATAGTCCAGTTCCAGCTTTTTTGAATCCCCCATATCGCTTATTTTATAGACGATATAAGGATATTGAGTATTCTTACTAGCCTTAACATATGAAACGCGGTTATGAGCCATTTTAAGCAAATTATGAACATCACGCCGAAGTGCGATTGTCGGGCTATCCATCAGCACCACCTGTTTCCTCCTGGGACTCTGTGACACGCGCCAAAGCAGCCGCTTCATCGGACAAGGAACTCAAATATTCTGATTCAATCTGGACAATCTGAGGAATATTATTTTTTACAGAATCCGAGAGTAGGTTAAGGGCTGGCTGTTTTGATGTTCCTTTTTCCTGGAAACCACCATAAAAGCCGCCAGGCTTAATGCCAACCTGTAAATTCATTTCACGGCGGCGCACCCAGTATTGTGTAAACCGTCCTACCCTACCCTTGCGCCTTTTAAAGTGTCCGTAATAGGCTTCTTTAAATTTTGTGCAAACAAATTTACCTACATCCCTTAAAGCGCCGTACACAAGGCCGTCAAGGGTATATTTTGCCCGGTCTATTTTATTGTCGTATTCGACAATGCATTTTCCTTTGCGGTACATAACCTTATGTACCTTCGGTGGCACGCTCATGCTTGATCCCCCTTTCCAGTGTCAATGCTATGTTTTCACTGCCGACTTTTTTACTTTTATACACGGTATATTCTTCACCGTAATACTTAATAAACCGTTGTCCATTGTAATCAGATGCTTTTACCTCCAGTTCAACGCTGGGCTTATAGTCTGTTGTGGCTGCCTGGTAAAACTCTTTATCGGTAATGGATTTTTCATTACAGAAAATATACTCATCTTCCGGAAAATATGTAATTTCCGTGATAATATCCCCCACATCATTTTCAATTTCCCGGATTTCTCCCAGATAACATATATCAGTCCACATTTTTTTCACCCGATAACGCCAGCTTGACGCAGGTCTTTTCATAGGCTTCCATATACCGGACGCTGTCCTTAATGTCGGCATATTGGGCTTTACAATATAGTACAATGGCCTGTTCAATCAGCTTATCCTGTCCATTCACTGTATTAATCCCGGAAATGCCCATATCCCGCTTTGCCGCCTCTATATAATCACTAACCTCACTATCAAGGGCAGTATTGCGGATTCGGCACTTCTCTCTTACTTTTTTGATCAGTTCATTTTCCATTGCTCCCTCCTAAAAAAGGAGGGTTTCCCCTCCTATCTCACTTTGCGCCAGCCGGGTCCGGTTCTTTTTCTACCGGGGGCTGGCTTATGACTTTTTTACTAACGCAAACGCCTTTGTATCTAAAACCGTCCCGTCAATGATCGCATAGCCCATATAGTCCGTTGTTCTGGCTTTCACATGGTCCTCTGTATACATTGTAATATTTTCATTCACATTCGCGGTATACCCTTCTGCTGGGCAGCCGATTAAAGCCGCGCCATCCGGCATGGCTGATTCTTCTTTTACGACCAATCCAAACATCCTGCCCACACCTCCAGATGTCGGGTCCGGAACAAAGTATGGCCTGTCGTTTCCATCCATCATATTGGCCAGGGTTTCCCAGATTGTCTTGTTGTTGGAATAGATCGCAGCGCCGGAAATATACCCGCTTTTAATCTTCGCAAAAGCTTCGGTCACCTTTTTAAAAGTTAAGGCATCGCTTGTCGAGTAAGTCACTACTTGTGGGGTGCTCACTTCCTTTTCCAGTGCAGTTACAATCCCCAAAGGCTGTGCTTTGTGGCTATCACTTTCCCCAGGGGTTCCCTTACCGACAACAAACCCGGCGGCCAGAGCATTCCCCATTTTACGGGCAATCTTCTTTGCAATATAATTTAAAAAGTCTGCCATAGACATTTTCTTGAGTTTCCATGAAATAGTAATAGATTTAACCAGTTCATGGCCATTAAGTTCAACAACCGATGTATTAATGGCTTCGTCAGAAGGCGTATCCGTCTCAGTAATCCATTCTGCATCTGTGCCCGCAGAATCATCATCCTTGATAATTTTAATGTCCCCTGGAACATGGGTCATGCCAACATCCGCTATAATGGGATGAAGCCTCTCCATTTCCATCCAGATCGTTTGAACCGTAGACTCCGGAACCAGAATCTGGTGATCCTCAACGGTTTGTGTGCTGTTTCTTAACGGCTCATTTATCCTGTCGAACACGTTCTGTTCATCGACGGTTAAGCTGCGGCCTGTCATATAATTATAAAAAGCGCGCTCATAGATAGCATTTTCCGGCTCAACTGCCGCCCCATTATCAGAAACGGCTTGTTCCCCGGCGATATCCAGAATATTTCTAACCGGTTCAGGAGCAACACAGCCAGTCTGTCGCAACGCTTCAGCGTTAGCCCTTGCGGTTCGTTCTGCTTCATATTGCCCGTCAAGGACCTCTACTTCTGCCATTTTGGCATTGGCTTCGTCAATCTGACCGCATCCAATCAATACGTCAATCGCGTTCATAAGCTCGTTTCTCTGCTTTAAATATTCTTCTCTTGTCATTCTTCAATTCTCCTTAAATTTAAAAATTTACTTTTAGCCCTGGCTAATGATTCGGAATCGTCATTAACAACAGGCTTTTCTATCCGTTCACGCCGGGCATTGTAGGCTTCAATCATCTTTTCTTTATCCAGTATTGGAATACAGGCATATAAAGACTTTGCACTGTTTTTCAAGCTGTTCATCAGCCCGCCGTTGGCAAAAATACTGCGCTGTTCCTCATCAATAAACAAAACCTCATCAATCAGACCTTTGTCTTTTGCCTCCTGGGCTGTCATCCATGTTTCCTCATCCATCATGGCAAGGGCTTCATCCAAAGCCATTCCAGACTTAATACTGTAAGCACTGGCAATGGTCTGGTTGGCGATCCGCAAGGTTTCACTGGTTTTGTCCATATCCCGGTAATCTCCTGCCACAGAAGTAGACACATTATGAATCATTATTTGCGCTGTTGGGCTCATGGCACATCGGCCGCCCATCGCCACCACCGAAGCCGCAGAAGCGGCCAGACCGTCAATGCGGATATTTACTTCACCTGCATAAGCCATCAGGTTTGTATAAATTTCCGATCCGGCAAAGACAGAACCTCCATAGCTGTTGATCAGCACATTTACTGGCTGCCCTCGCGCTTCACTGAGCACTTTTCTTACATCCTCTGGACACACTGCTGTTTCCCCGAACCAGTCATAAATCCATTTGTCCGAGTCCTCTACAATGCATCCGCGAATACCAATTTCAAACGGCAATATTAATCACTCCTTTCGGCTTGCCCGTCAACGGGCTGTGTATCTAAACGGCGTACTGGCTTATCACCACCATCAAGCGGGGTCATATTTCCTAATATTTTTCGCCATTCATTGGGGGTCATTGCTCCACGGTCAACCACCTGGTATAGATTTAGCTTTGTGGACATACTGGCATACTGTAGATTGCTGGCCTCGAACATGATGGCATTGCCGAAACTCCGCTCGCGCCGATTGAACAGCTTACGGCTGTACTCCCCGGCCATCTGGACGGCTAAGGGCTCAATCTCTGCTTCATAATAAGCATTCCATTCATCTTCATTGTATCGGCTCTGGACAATCTTTTCGTTTGTCCCAAAAAATGAATAAATGCGCTGCGTGGTTTTATCCATCTGCACCGCATTGGGGACATAACTCTGGGGCTGCACTTGCACAGCCTCCATCTTATTATCAACAGCCGCAGCCGTTGTTGTGTTATCTATGCTTAAAAAGGCATCCGCAAATTCCTGTGTTTTTGCCTTTATATCTTCTTTGTTCAGATTCGTATTAAACTTCAATAACCATCGGATAATGGCGCTGTTTCTGACCGCGTGGATAATCCCCTGGTCCGTTGTGTTCACAATTTCCATGAGCGGCGCTAAGGCTTTTCCAGGACTGTCTCCAAACAAATCATTACTGTTAAAGTCCTGTCGCAGATGGATAATTTCACGGTACGGAAAAGTAAACATCTTTCCGTTTTTCATAAAACACCGCAGAAACAGCTCCCCGGTTTCACCGTAGATTGCTTCAACGGACGTGGCCGGAATCGGGTAAAGCTCAACAGGCAGTCCCTCATTGTTTCGTATAATTAAAACAAAGGCATTGTTGTTAAGCTGTAGTTGTGCGGCTATTTTTTCCTGTAATACCTGCCCCGTCATATAGGGGTTTGGTTCCTCTAGCAGAAACCGCATATAGGGCTCAGGATTCGTCTTAATCCCACTTGTATCCTCCCGGATATGCTTAGCCACCAGTTTTCCAACCGCCTTCACCTTTGGCCGGATACAGGACCGGACAATGTCGCTGTGGTACAGCCTGCCATCCCAGGCATAAAAGCCGTTTCCGTGCATTGTCACCATTTTCAGCCTTGTTTCTGTTGGGCTTTTGTTAAAAAGCCGCTTGATTCTTTCAAACACTCAACCACCTCAAATCATATTTTCATATTCGGCCATTTTATCACGTAAAATAACCTTCGCGATAATCTGCGCCACCGCACCATCTATGCGCTGTGTGCTGTCCATACCCTTTATTGGCTGGATATTGCCGTTTATATCGGTTTTAATCTCTAAGTTGGATAAACACCACTTATCAACCGGATTGTTGTTATAAACGTGAATATCGGCGTCAAGTTCAGCTTTGAACTCTTTCATCGGAACTGATAAAGTATACGGTCCTTGCCGAACCTCTATCATCACATTTTTCCCAAAATAGTTTTCATAAGCCTGTAACAGGCTTTCGTCAACATGCCACGGGTCATAGCCGATATACAGCATGTTGATACCGTCATTCTCTTGTAACTCCATATACCATTTCAGCATATCATAGGGATTTACCCGGTTTCCCTCACAGACTCTTATCAAGTCCTGTTTCTCCCAAAGCTGATAAGGCACACTGTCCATGAGTTCCTTTTTCTCAAGCAGTGCTTCAGGTATCCAGTACATGGATTTCCAATAAACCTTCGGATCATCTTTTTTCATCATTGCCGCCTTAGCAGCTGCCAGGTCTGTTGTCTCAGCCAGGTCAAATCCGCCAATACCATAGCGAAAGCCCATATCTGCGACAGCAAAGGTTTCTTCGTTGTTGAGTTCATCCCAGCGCAGCCATCTTGTCGCGGCGTTTTCAGTCATATTAAAATCTTTGACCAAGACCGTCGGTTTGAAAGCCGGGTCCTCTTTCGCCTTGTTAACATTGGCCCTGAGCTTCTCCCGATCCTTAATAAAGTCCAGTCCCGGATTCGCCTTGATCCACATTTCTTCATTGTCCCACTCGTCTTTATCATCCAGCTCATAAATAAATGCTAAAAATGATGGATCGTCTATTTTCCCATCCAACACCTTACAGGCATATTCATACTGTGAATCATAAATGGAATGACGGACAAAGCCGTTTGTTGTGATACAGTTAATTAAAGGCTGCCGTCGCGAAGATGTCCCCTGTTTGATCAGGTCATACAGATCACGTTTTTTTATGGCTGCCAGTTCGTCTATAATCGCGCTGTGAACGTTCAGCCCGTCAAGGCCGTTGTCATTGCTGGATAACGCCTGAATAAATCCCAGTGTCATTTCACAATAAAGATCAGACTTGCGTTTTCTGAGTATACGCCGCAATTCTTTAGACTGCTTTACCATATTCCAGGCCTCATTAAAGCCTTTTAGAGACTGCTCTTTTTTGGTGGCTAGAAAATAGCTTTCAGCGGCTGCTTCGCCGTCACCGACTGTCAGGAAAATACTGGTTGCGGCGTTTTCCGTGGTCTTTCCATTTTTACGGCCACGGATGTCCAGCACCTCATCAACTTTCCTAAAATGCGTCTTAGCATCCACAAAACCAAACACCGCCTGGAACTTTGCTTTTTGAAAAAGCATGAGTTCAAGAGGCCTTCCTGCCACGCCCTGCGCCTGTTTACAGAACCGCTCAATAAATTCAATGGGCAAATTTGCCAGGTCATTATCATACACATATTTTCCAGGATGTTTTAGCTGTTTATAAAGCATCGAGTATACTTGTTTGATTCGCTTGCAGGCGTTAATATCACCTGACATGATCGCGTCATAGTATTCCTCAATATAGGTTGGTATCATTTAACCGCCCTGAGCTTTTGCGCTTCCTGGATAAAATCAAACAGCTCGCTTTCTTCCTGTTCCTGCTGCTCTTTTGGCAGTTGGTCAATAATCTGCTTCATGACAACGGAATACTGCTTGAGATAATTTAAAAAGGTCTTGACCGCTGGCCGTTCGCGCTCAAAACGCTGTGCACCCTGTTCAAAGATTTCGGTATTGCCGTATAAGGTCAAGGACTCCTTCAACTCATCCAGGCTTACACGCATAAAAGCAGCGTCCTTACAAAGCCCTTCTAAAGCCTTCAACAAATTCTTATCAATGTCCACATCCTTGAAAATCCGCTTAATTCGGTTAAACTCAGCACGAATCTTTTTATCTCGCTCAACCTGGAGCCTTATTTGTTCGGGATTTCCTTTCAAATCAACCCCCTCCTTTTTTCAAAATTTTCATGCGGAGGAAAAGAGAGGTTCCCCTCCGACGGTCCCGCTGCGCTCCCCCATGAAATTTTTATGGGGGGCCTCCTTACTTTCCATATTTAGCAAAATAATCCTCTATTATCTGCTTCTGTAATTCTTTATCCATTCTTTCCGGATCGCTTAACGCTCTTTCTATGCAAGTATTTATATCTGCTTTCATGTCCACGATCTCAGCTCTCAGCCTCCCGGCAAGCTCTGCCCTGGTCTTACTGTCTGGCAATGCTGCAATGATCCAGATATTCCTGGCATCTACTTTGTCACTCTCGATCAGCTTATATAAGTAATCGCGGATGTCATAAGTTGTCGGCAAAAGATTGTAAGGTATCGCAGCCTTTGCGCTTATACTGATAGCCTGGCCGATCAGGTCCAGGTCTACCACCAGATCACCAGGCAGCATATGTTCTTGTACGTAAGTTGATTTCCCAGACGCAGGCGCGCCGCAGATGATCCACCGCCTAACGGGCTGCACGTTGCCGAACTCATCAAACCAACAACCATTGTTGGTAAGCCGCCGCCTCTTAAAGTTCTGCTCCAGTGGATTCGTCTTGCGGTGCTTTTTGAAATGACACTCCTTACACAGCAGCACTAAGTTGTTCTCGCCATATACAATCTCGGGATCATTTATATTCTGTGGTGTCAGGAATGTTTTGTGGTGCACTTCCTCACCCGGCGCACCGCACTCAGCACACAGACCATAATACTTTTCAAAAACATATTGCCTTACTTTCTTCCATTGCTGGCCTTTGTAAATATGCCTTGCAAACTCACGGATAAAAACCACCTTCTTTCACGCCAAAAAACCCGAACGTTTTTTATTGTTATTCTTTAATCGTTCGTGTTTTATACCCTTGAATGTTTTATTTGCTTGGTAAATCACACATTCCTGTTTTTTTAATACTTAAGGATTATTTTTTTCAATCGCCCTTAAATATCAGCTCCTTTATTTTTTAAACATTAAAGCGCAAAAAATAAAAAATCACCTGGTGAAATCACCAAGTGCTTGACTTAATTCGTGGTATCTTTCCTGGTCTAAGCCCAGATACCTTTTTGTTTCTTCAATGCTGCTATGTCCCAGCATTTCTTTCACAGCTACAATATCCTTGCCCGATGTGATATATATTTTATACGCATAGGTCTTGCGCATTGAGTGCGCTGAGATATTCTCCAGGCCAAAATACAGCCCGGCATTCTTTAGAATATTACTGACCGCCTGGACACCAATATGCCCATTTCCCTTTCTGCTCGGGAAAAGCCATTCATAATCATGTTTGTCTTTGATATAAGCCTTTAATTCCTTAGCCACCTTTGGCAGTATCTCTGCCCGCCGCGGCTTCCGGTTCTTCTCTCTTACAAAAGGGCTGTTCTGCTTCTTGCCCTCCATGATCGTAAAATACTTTGCCCTTAAGGCTTCTTTGGCATCCCGGACCTTGAGATTGACCAGATCACCAGCACGGTACCCGGTTGTTACGCCAATCAAAAACAGCATATAATTTCGCATACCTTCACAAGAGCGGTTGGCCGCTACTTTTAAATAATCCTGAATATCCCACACCGTCCGGTCATTTTTTATTGGCCGTGATGCTTGCTTTTTCATTTCATCGTCTCACCTCCGCGTATAAAAAAGCCACGGTCAACCGCGGCATTTGTAAAAACCTTTTTTCATACACTAAAGTTTATCATGTTTATTTCAAAATGCAAGTAACCCAAAAGGTAACCCCACTATTTTGGCCCTTTGTTTTCTGCCAAAACATTTTTTACATACTGCACAGAAGTCCCGAGTTTCTGGGCGATTTCAGCATTTTTTAACCCTACATAATGTTTCAGATAAATTATTTTATTTTTTTTAGAATCTACTAAATTTATTTGATACTGAATTGTCCTTAATAGCTTTTCATAGGTCTCAATGGCCGCCTTACAGTCCCCTATTTTTCGCTCATTCTCGACCATTTCAGGAAGATAGGCTTCAAAGGCCCTGGTGCTGCTCCCATGAATGTTGTCGGCATCAACATAGCTGGTTGACTGACCAGCTCCCGGACCAAGTTTTGAAATGATCCGGTCCCTTTTGTGCTCCAACGCCTCCAACATTCTTTTTTCAATCTCAATTTCTGCTAATAAGCTGCCTTTTTCTGCCATTGTTCCCTCCTATCTCAAAACCGTATATCCAAACAAGCGGTTGGCCCGGCTCCGTGCATTCAAAAGAGCAATAAACCAATCCTCCTGTAATGGTACAAATATCCAGAAATTTACTTTGTCGAATCGCTCCAAATTTAAAATGGTAATATCCAAGGCTTCGCATTTAAGCTTCCTCGTCCGTTTAATTTTAAAACAAATATGTTCATTACCATTTTTCAAACCCTTGTAAATATAATCAGCAAAGCCATGAATCAAGCCACAATCCTTATTTTTAAGTCTATTCAATTCAGTGCACATGTCGCTTCTCCTGTTCAATCATTTTTTTATACATTTCCCGGACCGCAATGGGGTTTTCTCTTATAAAAGCCTTACAATCATGTCCCAGACCGATCTGATCCCTGATCGGGCAGCCTGGGCAGGCGTAATCTTTTGGAATGTATTTATACTTCATACAAATTTCATGTGCCATTTTTTTAGTTTGGTCTTTCCAAAATCGGCTAAACCCTACGCATAAGCCAACGATTCCCCCGACAGCAAAGAATGCTCCTGTAATCACCTGCCGCTTTAATCCCCAGGTGACTGAAACTGTGGCCGTGAACCAATCCCGGCCAAACAGCAACAAACCCAGTACACACATAGCAACAAACGCCAACCCTACAAACTCAAAAATACTAAAGATCACTTTTTTCATTTTTCTATCCCCCGCTTCAAACAGTCGGCACAGCTATAGTATTGACATTCGTTAGGTTTTACATTATCTCCAAAAACACGGCTCTTATACGTCCTTTCCGGATTCTCTTTTGCCCAGTTTTCGACAATTTCAATCGCCCGACCATAAAATTTCAATTCAAGATCATTGCAGTCTAAGGTCATATCATTGTTAAGCATGTCAAGCGGACAATCATTACAACAAATACTACAGTTGCACGTCATTCTCGCTTTCATTTTGAAATATTTTTCTGCACTCAGTTTACTCATTTTTATTCCCTTCCGCACCTGCATAGGTACCTTAATTTCTCCCAAAGCTTCAGCAATTTCTAAAAGCTGCCCCTCTGTAAGATCACTAAATGCTAAGTGGTTACACGGATCGTACAACGGACATTTGTCAATTCCGCCTTCACCCGTTTCTTTAATACATGTTTTTCTTTTTTCACAGAGACTGCGAATCTTCAGCATTGTTATAAATTCATTCATTTTGGTAACGTCCTTCCTTGAACTTAACAAGATCATCCAGGGCAAAGCCGGATTTTATTGTTCTGTATCTTTCCCCAGAATTACAGTGTTTTTTAATCCTCAATTCCAGCAGCGCATAATTCTCATAAAACTTTAAAATTGTGCCTTCGACCAAAATACCTTTTCTGTCTTTTGACTTAAGCTGCGTACAGGGCACCATGATCTTTTCCCCTGCTTTCAGCTTGTCTTTAAAAAATTTATAGGTACGGTATTCTTTTACCAGGCAGGGTCTTTCAACCTGCCTGAATTTATCTTTAGTAATGGCCCAGTCCGAATAAATAAGCGGTATTCCGATAGCCCGGCATATTTTGTCTGCACTCCTGTATTGTATTGTCATGCCTGCCTCAGCCCGTTCGATCACCTTCCGGTGAACCCCTGCGATTCGCGAAAATGCTGCCACTGTGTAGCCGCGCTCAAGCCGCCATTGCTTTAGATCAATCATCCACCAGCCACCTCCTTGACGTGAAATTCATTTTCCGTCCATTGTTCCGCTTCAAAACGCGGCAGCCCTTTATATTTTCGACCATTCGGGCAGCGGCAGCTGTAGACACACTCATAGCCTTTATTTAAAACCCTCACGATCCCCTTACCGTGGCAGATCGGACAGTCCTGCATCTCAATGTTTAAATCTGGATCACGGTAATTCCTCCGGCAAACCTGTAAAATATCCGCTGGCTTCGGCTCCCGGTCACCGCCATCCCTGACATATTCCAGATACGCCTTCCGGCAGGCATCGAACTCAAAATTTTCCAGAACGTCCATCCACGTTGCAATCGCAAAATCATTGATGCGGATTTTCGGGTAAACGCCTTGTATCAGCTCCAGTAAGTTTTTTGTCTCCAATGCGTTCAAAATCGTCACCCCCTTCCAGCCATTTATAATCCAATCCCCCGCAGCTCAATATTTTTGCCACGTTGGCTTTTTCAATAATCTCCGAAGGTACAGGAGGAAATTTGTTGGTTTTCAGCAGCTCCTTAAGGGCGATGCTGGCATCTTTGTAAGATATGTCAGCCAGTAGTTCAGCCCATATTTTTTGCTTAAAATCATTCACAGCAAAGTTACTGTATACCGCCGCAATGACGGCCAGTATTTTAGCAGTCTCCACGTTATTCAAAAATATTCCCTCCCATCATCTGTATTTCGACATTCTGCAAAGCCCCTTGCAGGTTTGGCGGCAGTGGATTAAAAGTTGCATTGTCATAATTTCCTTCCAGCACTTTCACAAAGTTTTCAGGCCGCATGATCCAGTCAAAACTTGCCCGCCAGCCCTTATTATTTTGACCGTTCATAAAATCGCTTTTACCTGTTTTGTCGATAGCAGAAAAGACCGCTTCAAGTCCATGCTCTTTTACCCTGGCCTTGACCGTTGCCATCCGTTTTTTGCTCATCACTGTAACAGCGGGTAATTTTACACATACACTGTTCCAGTGCTCCTGAATTTTCGAAAAATCTATTTCGGCTTTGGAAGGAGCCGCCTCAATATCTGTGTTTACTATCTGGTTTTGTATCTGTGTATGTATATGGTTTATATCTGGTATAGGTTCGCCCTTTTTAGCAATTCGATTCGCCCGTTTGGGCTGTTCGATTTGCCCATTTGGGCAAATGACATCTGCCCGTTCGGTCTTTTCCATTTGCCCATTTAGGCAAATGGAGATGCCCAAATCGGTAAGAGCATACCATTTTGTTTGATCGTATTTTAATTCATTATAATTTTCTTTTGTGATCAGTCCTTTTTCAATCAAATTGTCAATAATACGGCGAATCTGCTTTTCTGTCCAGAAGGGAAACAGACTTGCCATCGCCTTATGGCTGTTGTACGTCCAGTAACGCCCATCATGAAAATGCTTGTCATTGGCCATATTTTTCTCAATCCAGAAAGCAAAATTCTGTAACATAATCGCTTCATCAACGCCGTACTGTTCGGCTATTTCCGTGTCAAATCCGTAAAACATTTTCAGTTCACCTTTGCCAGTCTCAGGGCATTTTCCATACTCTTAGTCAATACCTTGCCAACACGAAACATCACGCCTGTTCCAACATTCGCGGGGATAAAGACAATGTCTTTAAACCCCTCTTTTTCACAGCAGTACTCATTGTAGTCCCCTGTGGTTACAATAAAGCCCTTATCCTCAAATTTTTCGATTGCCTTGCAAATTCTATCGCTCATACTGTTCCCTCACTTTCTAATCTCTTTTCCATGGAAAAACGCCTGCCATCCATAAAACCATTGCCGTAATATTCCGAAGCGAAAAATGTATCGTTGTTAGGATAAACAGGTTTCATACCATCGGTCACAGCTTTAACCTCTGGCGGGACAACAGCCACTAATCCCCATTCTTGTTCATTTTCTTCGGTCTGCTCATCATACGATTCTTTCAAACCATCAATAAAACCCTGAGCATAGCTATCTACATATGAATTAATGATGTATGCCGTCTGCCCACGCATAGACTTTTTCAACTCTTTAATCCAGGACATGACACAGTCCACAGCATACTTAAACACACGCTCACACAACTCAGCGTCCTCTTTAAAGCCGTAGATAATTGCCTGATGGCTCTTTTTTCGATACTTTTTATTCATGTAATTATTACAAGCATAATTCGGAGCAATCACTGTCAATAATTGGGTAATCCAGTAATTTGTCTTTTTCGTGAAATAGATCCCTGTTTCAATTTTGACAGGTTCTTGTTTCTCCAAGACTTTAAAATCCGCTTCGCTCAGCTTATGTTCCATCATAAGCTTTCTGGCCTTTAATAATGCGGCCTTTGCTTCGTTTTCATTTGGACTTTCGCTAAGCCTTAACAATTTTTCAATTTTATCTTTAATATTCATTTTTACTCCTTAATGTATATAAAGGGACCACCAGAATATTAATTCAATGGGGAAGAACTTTTATTTCTAGGAGGTTTTTAGGTGATCCCTTTATAGCAAATTGACACGCAGTATCCATTACTGCTATAATGAAAATGTCTTATTTATGGTCCCTATTGCGCTGCAACGCTTTGGGACCTTTTTTATACCAATTCCCAACAATCCCAATACTCATATTTTTTATCATTAACGGATATTTTATGGCCGCTATTAAAAAAATTCTGTAGCCAATTATCGAACGCTTCCGGGCTTTCACTATTCCAGTTTTTTCGTTCCAGCCACCCTTTTAAGTCCTGCGTTGAGGAAAAAGCAAATTCAACCTTTTTCATTTGTGCTCCTTTCATACTTCCGATGCAGCACATCAATCTGTGGCCGCATCGCCTCCACCTGCCGCTCCAGCTCCTCTCGCCTTCTGCCGACTTCTGGCGTCCAGCCGATTCCGTGGGGTAACATTGCCAGTTCGTGCGCGACCTTTAAATACTTGGTTACAAGTTGTTCATCTGTCAATTTTTCCTCCCTTTGGTTAAAACTTTAAACACTTCAAATGCACCTTGCGTTTTTTCAGCCGAGTAACCCAATTGAATCAAGCTCATTATTATTGGGCAATTCTTAATATTATTTCTTTCCATGTCAGCTTGCCGCTTTCTCTCTGTCTGCTTCCTGCATATATTTTTTCCGGTCCATCCAGTCCTGTAGGCGATCCCCAAAAATGAACCATGTGCCATCCTTAACGGCTGGAAATGTTGGATCACTGTTAAGGATACGGGACAGCTTTGTTCGGCCCACTTTAAGGATTTTACAGGTTTCCTTAACGGTTAAAATATTGGGTATCATTTAAATTCTCCTTGAAATATAACTATTTTGATTAATTTAAATACAGTACCAACAATGTCTCAGCTATGAGAATAAACAAAGCATAGACTATGTAAAGTTTCAAAAACTCTGGTTGAACCTTTTTCATGATAAAAGCGCAAACTGCTCCGACAGCCCACAAAAGCAAAACACATAACATAACCCACAATCGCATAGTTGCCTCCTTTCTCTGTTGAAATGCTGAATCAGCATTTCCTGTCACCTGGACTAATCTCGTGAATCTCTTTGACCATTTCACCGTACATCAATAGCGTCCTCATAGTAATTTCGCTAAGTCGTTGATCTTTATCTGACTTTTCTAGCTGATCAATTTTTTCAGAAACTATTAACCTCTCATTTTTGGCTAAAGCGTTATTAGCTAACATTTTTATCACCTCCCTTTAAGTCCTGTTTGTGTATATTATATTCTTGTTTGTGGAATATGTCAATCTTTTTAAAACAAAAAAGTTTACAAACGGGAATTTTCGTGATAGAATATGTTCAGAGGTGTGATATGAATAAAAGAATTTTTGAATTAAGAAAAAAACTAAAGCTCAATCAGGAAGACTTCGGTGCTAAGATTGGCCTATCAAAATCTGCTATTTCAAGCATAGAAAAAGGTGATAGGAACGTAAATGAACGGCATATAACTATGATTTGTTCAGAATATAACGTAAATGAAACCTGGTTGAGAACCGGCATTGGTGAGATGTTTGTAAAACCTCAAACCACCCGTGAAAAACTTGATCGGTTAATAGATGAAATGGACTATGAAGAATTAAGAATGATGTCCAGTTTTATTGACTGCTTAATGGAAATTAAATCTGAAACGATTAAGGATTTTCCGTATGATGAAATTGTTGATGTAGACTTAAAACCTGTCATTGATACAGACGAGGATGACGCATACATCGTCAGAGCCGCACATAACGACAATGAGGACCCTGACCAAGTCGAAAAAATGAATAATGACATCTCCAGACTGGAGGAAAAGGCGCGAAAGCGAAAGTTAGAGAGGTAGTCAAATGAACCAATATGAAGAAATGCTTGATTATGCTTATAACAAAGAAATTGAAGTCTTTGAGAATGAAATCCTTGAGAGTGACGCCGACGCGTTGATAGGAAAAAACGTCATCGGCTTGTCTGAAAAATTACAGACACAGGTAGAGAAAAAATGTGCTTTAGCTGAAGAACTCTCTCACCATGAATATAACATCGGTAACATTACTGACACAGACGATCCAAACAGCCGCTGGCAGGAACAAAAAGCCCGTAAACAGGCAGTGTTCAAGTTAATACGCCTGACAGACATTATAAAGGCTTTTGAAGATGGTGTGCGCAATCGCTATGAGCTGGCTGAATACCTGGATGTTACAGAAAAATTTCTAGATATGTCTGTCGAAGTATACCGCCGGAAATACGGAAATTTCACGACCTTTGACAATTACATCATTTGTTTTGATAACCTGCGTGTGGGCCGTGCTTTTGACTTTGATGCTTCGTTTTTAGATTAAAGATTGAAATTCGTTTTCATTTTCTCTTAAAGTATTGTATAATAATCCTATATTTTGTATTTGTATCAAAAGATAGGAGCTGATGGAAAATGGCTAAGTGTGTTTCTTGTGGAAAAAAGGGGCTATTTCTAAAACTAAATCAAGGGTTGTGCCCAACATGTTTTAAATCTTATCAAGAAAAGCAAGAAGAACTAAAATTAATGAATACGGCTAATTTTGCTATTGCTGGAGTAACATTCGACAATGAAGATGGCATTCAAAGACAAGAACTCCTAAAGGCCCTTAGAAATAAAACATCACCCTTTAATGTAAAAGATGTAAAAATTAGCTTTTCCAAAGAATTATACGAAGATAAAGAATGTGTTGCTGTTTTTGCAAATGGAATAAAAATAGGTTATATAAGAAGTTCGCGAACAAAACAAGTTTTGAATATTCTAAAGACAAAATATCACATTACTAAATTTAGAATTGTAGGCGGTAGCGTAGACTCTCCCACTTTAGGTATGCGAATTGAGGTAAAATATAAACCATACAAATAAAAAAATGCCCCTCACCCTGCAAGGTAAGGAGCACTTTGAGATACCGGACACATGGTCACAATAATCTCTCTAGACAATTGATATTGTACCATGTTCCCGGTTGAAAAACAACACGGGGACTTTTTTTGTGTCCGAAATTTGCCCTGGAACAAAGGATGGTAACAATATGAAATATGACAAAGTTGTAAATAATGGAATAACTTATTTCCGTTATCGGCACTGGGATTCTGTATTAAAAAAATATGACAATTACTTATATGGCAAAACTTATGCGGAATTATTAGAAAAATATGAGAATTACCAGGCTAAGCGGGTGGCAGGTATTAAAGAAACATCTGACACATTTAGTGAATACTGCAAAGGATGGCTTTATAATATTCACTTAAGAGACAAAAAACCTGCTACAGCCCAGCGGTATGATTCAACCTTTCGAATCTATATTGAAAACGGCTATATTGGTAAAATGAAGCTAAAAGACCTCGACGCAACTCAACTTCAACAATGGTACAATGATATTTTTGATGAGAAAGTATCTGAAGGAAAAAACGCTGAAAACGTGGTTAAGAATATTCACAAAATTATCAGCCCTTGTTTACGCTTCGCCTATAAAACCGGGAACATATTAAGAAACTATGCTGAGCTTGTAATTCTACCTAAAAACCTAAAAAAAGCCGCAAATTCGAAAGAAAAAGCATCAAGGGTACATCCGTTAACCCTTGATGAACAAATGGCCTTTATCAGGGAAATTAAGGGGCACCCTTTAGAAGCACTGTTTAACACTGCATTAGATACTGGAATGCGGCAGGGTGAACTGTTTGCTTTAACTTGGTCTGACATTGATTTTGAAAGCCTGGTCATACATATTGATAAAACTTATGGCTACACCAAAGATTTGAAGCTTAATAAACGCGTTGGAATGATCACGCCGCCAAAATCAGAAAAATCTGTCCGTGATATTCCACTACCACAGCGAACGAAAGAAATACTGCTAAAACATAAAGCAGAACAAAAAGCGATGCTGTTCCGCTGTGGTATGCCTCAGGAAGAAACAAGCATTGTCTTTTCCACAGTTGTTGGTACTTACCTTGATGGCAACAACGTCTTGCACAGGCTTAAAACCATATACAAAAATCTAGGATTTGATAAAAGCAAAACCTTTCATGATCTAAGACATACTTATGCGACCAGGCTTTTTGAGCTTGGTGAAGAGCCACGGACCGTTCAAGAGCTTCTGGGACATTCAGATATAAATATAACGCTTGGAACTTACATTCATGTGCTGGAAAAAACCAAACAAAAAACGGCCACCAAAATTGATGACCTTTATCGCACGTCTGAAAGTATTCCTGATCTCGCTGAAACTGACCAAGTTAACGTTCTTGAACCAGCTGTAAACTCTACAGTGCAAACACAGTGCAAAATACTCACATTATTAAAATAGCGGTTCCTAAGAACCGCTTGAATACTAATTGATGGAGCCCTTGTCCGGATTCGAACCGGAGACCCCCACCTTACCATGGTGGTGCTCTACCTGCTGAGCTACAAGGGCATGTATTTGGACGAAATGTTGGTGGGGAGAGATGGATTCGAACCATCGTAGACTCAGTCAACGGATTTACAGTCCGCCCCCTTTAGCCACTCGGGCATCTCCCCACAAGTGTGGTGGCTGCTGCCGTTCCTGACAGCTTCTATATGATACTCTATTCTGATAGGATAGTCAAGCCCTTTTATTAAAATTTTTAGATTTTTTTTCGGATCCGCTGGATCGCGTTGTCCACGGCCTTTTTCGACCGCCCGATCCTGTCGCTGATCTCCTGGTGGGACGCGCCTTTCAGGTAATAATAAAGCACCTGCTTTTCAAGCTCGGAGAGCTCGCTTCTGGCCACCTGGCTGAAATGCTCCACAGCCTCCCGGGTCACCAGCTCCTCGTCTGGGTCCAGCGCCGCGGTGGAGGCCACCAGATCCAGCAGCGTGGTGTCCGGGTCGTCCTCCGAAATGGGTGAATCGAGCGAAACGGTATCGCCCACAGGGCTGTGCTTTGGCCGTTTGGCGCTTGTGACCACACTTTTGATGCGGTTCTCCACGCACAGGCTGGCAAAGGTTTTAAAGCTTGTGCCCCGGTCGGCGCGGTAATCCCAGATCGCGCCCAGCAGGGCGATCATGCCCTCCTGGATCAAATCCTCCTGGTCGCCGCCGATGTAATAAAAGGGCCGGGCCTTCTGCGTCACCACGCAGCGGTATTTCTCCACAATGGCGACCACCGCTTCCTTATCGCCGCCCTGGGCTTTTTTCACAAGTTCCCGATCCTGCTCCATTAATCCTCCACATTTCCTTTTCTCAGTTCCTTCATGACGGCCAGCACCTCGTCGTCCATGTAGTCCTCGAGCTTATTGCGGGTGTCGCTTTCCGCCTCGCGGTACTGCTTCCGGACCTGCTTCGCGCTCTCGCGCATGGCCTGGAGCAGCTCCCGGGAGGGCACCCGCTCACCGCCGTTTGCCAGCACGACCCGCTGCAGCGTGTAGTCTGAGGTGACCACCTTGACCGTGTAGGGCCGCGGCAGGCTGAACACCAGCTTTTCAATATAGGTGTCGGCGGTTTTATTTTTTTCGGTAAAAACCACCTTGATCCGGCCGCGCACTTCCTCGCGCCGCTCGGTAGTTTCCTGGGAATAGGCGTCAAAAACCAAAACCGTTTCATAGCCCATCAGCCCGCTGTAGCTGTTCAGCTGCTCGATCAAATCCTCACGGGCCTCCTCCAGGTTAAACTCAGTCAGGCCTTCCATCTCTGCCCAGTGGTGGATCACATTGTAGCCGTCGACAATCAGATAGGTTTTTATTTTTGACACCTCCCTTCATCTTTTAGCGTCCGCGTTCCGGTACTGCCCGAAGCGCGCCCTGCCTACTGGTGGCGCTGTCTGGCCGCCTCGCTCAGGATAATGGCCGCCGCGGCGGACGCGTTAAAGGAATCAATATCGCCGTAAAGCGGAATCGAAACGCTGTAGTCGCACTGTTTTTTCACATTGGGGCTGATCCCCTTGCCTTCGTTGCCGATGATAATGGCCAGCTTGCCCTTAAAATCATTTTTATAGTAAGGCGCGCCGTCCATATCCGCTGCCATGATCCAGAAGCCCTTTGCTTTCAGGTCGTCAATACACTGGGTCAGGTTGCCGACCTTGACAATGGGCGTGTGGGCCACCGCGCCCGAGGATGCCTTGACCGATACAGCGGTCAGGCTGGCTGAACGGCGTTTGGGAATAATCACGCCGTGAACCCCGCAGAGGTTGGCGCTCCGGATAATCGCCCCCAGGTTATGGGGATCGGTCAGGTGGTCCAGAATCACCACCAGAGGTTCCTCGCCCCGGGCGTCTGCCTTTGCCAGCACATCCTCAATGCCGCTGTAGGGAAAGGGCGCCATCATTGCCGCCACACCCTGGTGCGGCTGCCCGTCGGCCAGGCCCTCGAGCTTCATCTTCTCAACGCTCTGGACCACAATGCCGCGTTTGCGGGCTTTTTCGGCAATATCACCCAGGACATGGTCTTTATTGTCCTTGAGGATCAGAAGCTTGTCCATCTGCTGCTCTGAGCGCAGTGCTTCCATGACCGGGTTTTTGCCCACGATCACAAAGCTGTCGTCCCCGTCGTCATCCTGTCTGCGTGTGTCGCGCCGTTTCAGATCTGCCCGGTGATAGCTTTCCTTTTTCTGTTCCCGCCCACGGTCATTCCGGGGATTTTTACGATCATTTTTTTTCATTTTATACCTGCTTGTTTTTATTTTATTTTAACATTGAATCATTAATGCTGGATTAAACATCTCTCACAACCGGTAAATTCTACCGGTCGTCCGCTTCCCCCTCGCGCCGTTTTCTGGGCGGCAGCGGGCCGAAATACTGGTAAAAATAGGTTTTGATGGTGCTGTTGTAGAGCTTGCGGTTTTTGGTGGCTTTTTGGCCGAAATAACGCTCGAACTCCGGATAGCCGGTGATGATAAAGTACGACCAGTCCTCCAGCCCTGAAAAGGCCTCGCCCATATCACGGTAAAGCGCCTGGATTTCCTTTTCCTGCCCGATGCGCTCGCCGTAGGGCGGGTTGGTGACAATGACCCCGTAACGCCGTTTGGTGGCAACGGACTGCACCGGCAGCTTCTGAAAAGCCACATAATTGGTGACTCCAGCCAGCTCAGCGTTGATGCGCGCCTGCTTCAGAGCCGACGGGTCAATATCCGACCCCATAAGCCGGAACTCCCGGTCATTGATGGCCGCTCTGGCCTTTTCCCGGGTTTCCGCCCACAGCTCTGCCGGTATGGCCGGCCATTCTTCAGCCACAAAGCTCCGGTTCAGCCCCGGCGCGATGTTCTTGCCCATCAGGGCCGCCTCGATGACAATGGTGCCAGAGCCGCACAACGGGTCGAGAAAAACACGGTGGGGCTGCCAGCGCGACAGGTATACCAGCGCCGCGGCAATGGTCTCCTTGAGCGGCGCCTCATTGCCGTACTGTCTGTAGCCGCGTTTGTTCAGCCCGGAACCGCTGGTATCAATGGACAGAACCACCTCATCTTTTAAAATCTGAATATGAATGGGATAGTGGCCCTCAGTCTCCTCAAACCAGTTCACGCCGTAGACCTTTTTCAGCCGCTCGACCACCGCCTTTTTCACGATCCGCTGCCCGTCCGATTTGCTGAACAGCTTGGATTTTACACTGGTGATCTTAGCCGCCGGAAAGACGCCCTTTACCGGAATCCAGTCCTCCCAGGCCAGCGCCTTGGTTTTTTCAAAAAGCTCGTCAAAGGTTTCCGCGCGGAACTGCCCTATTTTCAGCAGAACCCGGTCTGCGCACCGCAGCCACAAATTGGACTCCGCAATGGCTGAAAGCGGCCCGGTGTAGTAAACCCGCCCGTTCTCAACGGCCTCGATCTCGTAACCCAGGCGTTTAACTTCATCCTTTACCACGCTCTCCAGCCCAAAGGCTGTCGTCGCGATCAGATGTACTTGTCTGTTCATAATTTTCCTTACTGTATATTTATTTTTACATTAAAACGGAGAAGGGCGTGTGCTAAAGCCACGCCCTTCAGAATGCCAAAAGTCAAAGAGACGAAGCCTTTTACCTAAGGAAGAAAAAGCGTTCTGCGGACACTGCACCCGCGCCGGCATCTTCTTCACTAAGGCTGATGCTTGATCTCTCCAGTGTCCGGCTGTTCGGGTAAAGCGATACAATTTCGGGCCGTTTCCCGCAGCGCCTGGACCTTTTTCTTATCTGGATAAAAGGCGCAGTCTCGCACTACGCCACTTTTTTGACTCCCTGAAGGGCGTGTGCTAAAGCCACGCCCCTGGACTGCTAAAATGCTTTTATTGCTTCGTCTCTGCCAAAAACCATAAATCCGCCGTAGCCCTTACCTTCATAATAACTGATCTGCTTGCCAAATTTCTTCTTCATGGCGACCAGATTGACGGTGTAGCCGTCAGCCCGGAGCTTGTCGGCATAGGGAATGACCTCGGTCATGGCGTCTCTGCCAGCGTCGTAGAACAGCAGAAGCCGCTTGTTTTCAGCCGCCTTGTCGGCCTGTTCCTCCAGAAGAATGTTGACGATCCGTTCAAAGCCGATGGAAAAGCCAACCGCCGGAACCGAGTTTTTAGAGTACTTGCCGATCATATTGTCATAGCGTCCACCGCCAGCAATGGAGAAGCCATAAGGCCCGTAGCTGACTTCAAAGATCTGGCCGGTGTAATACCCCATGCCGCGGATCAGTGTAAAATCAAAGACGACATTGTACCTGCCGCCGGACAGGGCGGTGCTGGTCTCAATGACCCTTTTCAGGTCGGCCACAGCCTCAGGCTCATCGACCTTGCCGCCGATGTTATCCAGGGTAATGGTGGCTGCTTCGTCCACAAAGGCATTGACCATGGCTTCGTCGTAGCCCTTTTCGATGAGCTCCTTTTTCACGCCGTCCGGTCCGATCTTATCCGCCTTATCCAGAGAGATGCAGACCGAGCCCGCGTCCTCCTCCTTAAAGCCAGCCTTTGCAATAAAGGCGTTGAGCAGCTTGCGGTCGTTCACCTTGATGGTAAACCCCTCAAAGCCAATGGCCATGAGCGCCTTGGAGGTCGTGTTGATCAGTTCCATCTCAGCCGATACGGTGGGATCCCCGATGATGTCAATATCGCACTGCTTAAAGGAACGGTAACGCCCCTTCTGCGGACGCTCGGCCCGGAACACATTGCCGATCTGGATCGCCTTAAAAGGCGTTTCCAGCTCGCCGGCATTGTTTGAATAGAAACGGCTCAGCGGCAGGGTCAGGTCAAAGCGCAGGCCCATATCGCAGAGATCGGACACCGTGCTTGCCTCGTGTACCTTGAGCTTGTCGCCGCGCTTTAACACCGTGAAGAGCATCTTCAGGTTCTCACCGCCGTCGCTGCCCAGCAGCAAATCAATATTTTCAAGGGCCGGCGTTTCAATCCGTGAGAACCCATGACTTCTGTAAATCGCCAGGATCTGCTGTTCTAGCTGATCCCGGATAAGCATTTCCCGGGGCAGTATGTCACGCGCGCCCCGCACTGGATTAGAACTAATCAATTCGGTCACCTCTTATACTAATTTAATCTGACGATAGACTTTCTTGCCCTTTTTAACGATGATGGCGTCATCCTTGAAATCAGCCGGCGTAATGAGCGCCTTAATGTCTGTAATTTTATTGCCGTCCACCTCGATACCGCCCTGCTGCACCAGTCTGCGGCCTTCGCTTCTGGTGGGAATCAGGCCTGCCGCATCGAGCAGGGTCAGGATTTCCATGCCGTCGCCCAGCGCATCCCTTGACAGCTCCACGCTTGGGATATCATCGGTTTTTACACCGCCCGCGAATAAAGCTCTTGAAGCTTCCTGGGCCTTGTCCGCATCCTCCTTGCTGTGAACCATGGCGGTCACTTCATAGGCCAGGATTTCCTTGGCTTTGTTGATTTCAGAGCCCTCCAGGGCGCCCAGACGGTGGACCTCATCCATGGGCAGGAAGGTGAGCATGGCCAGACATTTCTCAACATCCGCGTCGGCCACGTTCCGCCAGTACTGGTAGAACTCGTAGGGTGAGGTTTTTTCAGGATCAAGCCAGAGCGCGCCCTTGGCGGTTTTGCCCATCTTGATGCCCTCGCTGGTGGTCAGCAGCGAGAAGGTCATGCCGTACACGGTTTCCGCGTCCTTGCGGCGCACCAGCTCCGCCCCGGCGATGATGTTGGACCACTGGTCGTTGCCCCCAAACTGCATTTTACAGCCGTAATCCTTGTGCAGCACATAGAAATCATAGGCCTGCAGCAGCATGTAGTTAAACTCAAGGAAGGTCAGCCCTTTTTCCATTCTGGATTTGTAGCATTCTGCGGTCAGCATCCGGTTGACCGAGAAGTGGGCGCCCACATCTCTTAAAAAGCCGATGTAGTTCAAAGGCAGCAGCCATTCCGCGTTGTTGACCATCATGGCCCTGTCATCCTCAAAGGTCAAAAATTTTTCAAAAACCTTTTTAAATTTTTCGCCGTTTTCGGCAATGCGTTCCTGAGTCATGACCTGGCGCAGGTCCTGTCTGCCGGAGGGATCCCCGATCATGGTGGTGCCGCCGCCGATCAGAGCGATGGGTCTGTGGCCGTAGCGCTGCATGTGCGCCATCACCATAATCTGGATAAAATGGCCGACGTGCAGGCTGTCTGCTGTCGGGTCAAAGCCGATATAAAAGGTGACCGGTTCGCTGCCCAATAATTTACGGATTTCTTCCTCATTGGTACACTGCTCGATCATACCGCGTTCTTGTAGTACGTCAAATACATTTTCCATTTGTCTGTCTATCCTTTCAAAAGTGTTTTATTTTTAATGAACCGCGTGCCTGGTTCCGCCAATTCCCGGAGGACGGCGGCCCCAGCGTCACAAAAGATCCTTCATATTTTCATTGATTTTATCGGTAACCTCATCCTGAACCGTTGTCTTGCGCCGTTCCCACCGGTCCAGCGCCTCGGTGACAAACACCTTGATCACGGCAAAAAACGGAATGGCCACAAACATCCCGAGGGGCCCGAAAAGGCTTCCGCCCACCATGACGCAGAACAGTACCCAGAAGGGGTTCAGCTCTACGATTTTCCCCAGCACGTTTGGTCCCAGCACATTGCCGTCAAACTGCTGAACGATGAGAATCCAGATCGCTACCCCGAGCGCCTTGGCCGGGCTGTACAGCAATGTCAGGAAAATACCCGGGATCGCCCCGATGATGGGGCCGAAATAAGGGATGACATTGGTCACGCCCACCACCAGCGCGATGAGCGGCGCGTATTCCACCCGCAGGACCAAAAGCCCAACGTAGCAGATCAGGCCGATTAAGGCGGAGGTCATGATTTTACCCGAGAAGTATTTGTAAAAAACACCGTCGATGGTACGGACCGCCCAGTTCAGGCCATTGTTGGCCTTTGGGCTCAGGATCGCCCGGTTCAGCCGTTTCAGCTGGCGCTCAATGTTTTCCTTGTCCAGCATCAGGTAGAAGCCGGAGAAAAAGACCGCCACAAAGCCGATTAAAAAGCTGGTGGTTCCCTTGGCAAAGCCGACGGCGATGTTTCCGATCTGCTTGACCGATTCGGAGTTAAAATTCATATCGCCGAAAATAAAGTCCATGGTGTCCTTGGCGTTCAGGCTCTGGACCGAAGACAGGTCCAGCTGTACCATATCCACCAGATCCTTAAGGAAACCGCCGCGGTGCGACAGGTTTATCAGAAAAGCGTTGATTTCTTCCGCGTAGGTGGGTATACTGCTCACTAAGCCGACCACACTGTCAATAATGGCCGGAATCGAGATATACATGAACAGGATCACCACGATTATCGTGATGATATAGACGACCAAAACGGCCAGAAGCCTGACGAGTTTTGGTTTTCGCTCACTTCCCTTAATGTACTTAAAGGCTTTCTTCTCAATCCAGCGCATGGGACGGAATAAAAAATAGGCCAGTACTGCCCCCATAATGATGGGCAGCAGAATTTCAAAGGCCGACCCCACCACATTGCTGATCGCTGAGAGGATAAAGCCAAGATTATCCAATATTTTATAAAACAGAATGATGGTAATGACGCCTAAAACCGCATAGGTATAGTATTTTAAATACTGCTTATCAAATTTAATGCGCATTCTCTGCACCTCCTGTCTTAAAAAATAGATTAACAACCTTCATCTTACCATTTTAAGAGAAAAATTTAAACAATTTTCTAAGAAATCTTTGAAAAATTTCAAATTATCATGTATACTTGAACAATGATAAAACAAACAAGGCCGTTACCACTGAATTTATAAAATTCCGGACCAAGGTAAAAAGCGAATTCCCGGCACTGCCGCGCCGTTTTTTATCGGCGGCCCCCCTTAAGGAGCATCCATGTTATTTTATATATTATTCATCATTGGAGGAATCGTCGTTGACCAGCTTACCAAATATCTGGCCGTAACATTTTTGTCGCCCGTCACCACTGTCCCTGTCATTCCCCATGTTTTTCACCTGACCTACGTGGAGAACACAGGCGCCGCTTTCAGTATTTTTGCCGGGAAACAAATTTTTCTGATTCTTCTCACCCTGATTTTTATTGTTGTCCTGATTTACTTTTTTGTCATCATGCCCAAGACCAAGCGCTATTTTGACGTCAACCTGGCCTTGTCGATGATTATCAGCGGCGCTGTCGGCAATCTCATTGACCGCATCCGCCTGAACTACGTGATCGATTTTTTCGATGTCCGCCTCATTGGCTTCGCCATTTTTAACATTGCCGATATCTTTGTGGTTGTGGGCTGCATCCTTATGGTCATCGCCATTTTCAGAAACAAGGAGCTGCTCAACGACCCGCCGAGCCTGGCTAAAAAAAAACGCCAGCGGGCCGCGCAGGTACTGAGGAAATCCAAAGTCCGCGAAAAAAACGCTGATCCAGGGGCTGAAAAGGCCACCGAGGAGGCCCAGGGGCTGAATAAGGACGTCCTCTCAAAAAGAAAGCCCCGGAAACGCCGCCGGAACCTGGAGCCAGAAGTCAAGACCCAAATCGAAAAGCTGCCCGAGCATTACAGCTCCATCGACTTTGAGCCCGGACCGCCGCCGGAGGAACCGGAATTCCTCCAGCACAAAAACAAAAAAGAACCTGAGGATTAATCCTCAGATGAAAACACCTCCTGAAAGACCAGAAGCTGGCGTTTCAGGAGGTGTTTTTGCGTGGGGCACTGTCTATTCCAGCACCGCCACCATATCTTTTTCAGTAATCTGGATATGCGCGCCGGCCGCTTCGCTTGCTTCGCCGCAGCGGTGGTTGGCAATATTGTCGATAATCTTCTGATGCTGGCCGATCAGCGGGGTTTTATCCTCGATGTGATGGACATATTCCACACGGACACGCTGCATCTGCTCTCTCAGAGAGTTGATCATCTGGATCAGGCGCTCATTTCCCGTTGCCCGGTAGATGGCTTCGTGAAACGCAATGTCGTAATTGATAATACCCTCCTCATCATTTTTAAGGGCCGATTCCTCAAAGCCGCGGTTGCTTTCCTCCAGCTTTTGGATATCCTCCTCCGTTGCGTTTTTGGCTGCCAGCTCAGCCGACAAAGCCTCCAGGGCACGGCGGATTTCCATCATATCCCTGAGA
This sequence comes from Eubacterium sp. 1001713B170207_170306_E7, assembly GCF_015547515.1. Lineage (NCBI taxonomy): Bacteria > Bacillati > Bacillota > Clostridia > Eubacteriales > Eubacteriaceae > Eubacterium > Eubacterium sp. 1001713B170207_170306_E7. The sequence goes on along the minus strand of NZ_JADMVE010000006.1, from coordinate 140,887 downwards.
TCGTCGATGGACATGGGCGTAACATAAGCGCCCTTTCTCGGAACCATTTTCACAAGGCCCTCCAGCTCCAGCTTACGGATCGACTCGCGCACCGGGGTGCGGCTGACGCCCAGCTGTTCTGCCAGCTGTACCTCCATCAGGCGCTGTCCCGGCTTCAGGTCACCGTTGATAATGGCGTTTCTGATGGTTTCAAACACAATTTCTCTCAGCGGCTTACAGGAGCTCACATCAAGGGTTAATTTGATCTTTTCTTTTTCTGCTTCCATGTTCTTTGTATCCTCTATTCTATTTCAGTTAAAAATGTTAATAAATATTTCTGTCTAAAGGCCCTGTAGGCCCTCTCTGCCGCAGCGTTGTCTGAAAAATAACCGATCACTGTCGAGCCGCTGCCGCTCATAATGGCCGCGAAAGCGCCAGACGCCAGCATTTCTGCCTTCATCTCGCCAATCTCTGGATAATCCTGAAAAACCACCTGCTCGAAGGCGTTGCCCACAGCATTGCCGAGGGCTGCGTAGTCCTCCGTTTCCACCAGCCGGATCACCCGGTCGATGTCCGGATGCGCCACATACTCTGCGCTGTCCAGACGGCCGAAGGCCCATGGCGTAGCGATACTGATCTCAGGCTTAACCACCAGCACCGGCAGTCTTCTAAGAGGCTTCACAGGCCTGATGCGCTCGCCGATCCCCTCTACCAGGGCCGTTCCCTTATAACAGCAATAGGGAATATCCGCGCCGATGGTACTGCCAAAGGCAAGCATCTCATCCAGACTCATGTTCAGCGCCCAGATCAGGTTCAGCCCCAGAATGGCCGCCGCCGCATCGGTGCTGCCGCCGGCCAGTCCTGCCTCGCTCGGGATGTTCTTTTTAATGTCGATGTGGATACCCCGGTCAATGCCGAAACGGGTCTGCAGCTTCTCTGCGACCCGGTGGACCAGATTGCGCTCATCGGTCGGGATTTTAGGATCACTGCAGGAAATGCTGATTCCCTGACCGCTTTTTTCAAACACAAGGGTGTCCGACAACGCCACCGAATGATTCACCATGCGCATCTCATGATAACCGTCAGGCCGTTTGCCAATAACGTCCAAAGAAAGGTTTACCTTTGCGGGCGCCCGCACTACATATTCGTTCATACATTCATCCTTCTTGTTTATACTCTGAGCACATTGTATACATTATAACACAAGACAAAGTAAATTCAACTGATATCTTTAAGTTTGTCTAAAAATTATCCGTCAGTTTAAATCCAATTTCATGTATTTCTTTAAGCAAATAGTGTATAATTAGGGATACTTTAATTAAGGGAGCATCTGAATGAAAAACATAGAGGATTACAGAGCCGTCATCTTTGATTTTGACGGTACTCTTGTAGATTCAATGGGGCTGTGGCACAGCATTGACCACATCTATCTGGCACGCCACAACAAGGTCTGTCCTGAGACCCTGCCTTATGAAATTGCCGGTAAAAGCTTTACCGAGACCGCAGAATACTTTAAAGAGCGCTTCGGGCTTGAGGACTCCATCGAGGAAATCAAGGCCGAGTGGGTGGAAATGTCCCACGAGGCGTATTTGAACAACGTCCATTTTAAACCCGGCGCCCTGCGCCTGATCCGAGATCTGCACGGGCGGCGCCAGCGCATCGCCATGGCGACCTCCAACAACCGGGAGACCACCGAAGCTTTTCTGCAAAAGCACAAGGTGCTGAGCTATTTTGATATTCTCTGCTTTACCACTGAGGTAGGCGCAGGGAAGCCAGACCCCGCGGTTTTTATCCAGGCTGCCCAGCTGCTGGCTCTGCCGCCTGCGGACTGCCTTGTCTTTGAGGATACCCTCGAGGGGATCCAGGCCGCCAAGACGGCCGGAATGGATGCGATCGCCGTGGCTGACCTGTGGCAGGGCGACCATCTGGTCAAAATTAAAAACCTGGCCGACGGCTTTATTCAGGATTTTACCGATTTAGATTAGAAAGGAAGGCTCAGATGTCCATCAATTTTCAAAACGACTGGGAGGAAACGCTCCAAAACGAATTTCAGCAGGAATACTATCAGAAGCTGCGGCGCTTTCTGCTTCATGAATATAAAACACAGACCATTTATCCAGACATGTACGACATTTTTAATGCCTTTCACTTTACGGCTTACTCCGATACCAAGGTGTGTATCATCGGCCAGGACCCTTACCACGGCAGAGGGCAGGCTCATGGCCTTTCCTTCTCCGTAAAGCCAGAGGTCGCTGTGCCGCCATCGCTTCAGAATATCTACAAGGAGCTGTCCGACGATCTGGGCTGCGCCGTTCCAAACCACGGCTACCTGAAAAAATGGACCGATGAGGGCGTTCTGCTGCTCAACGCAGTGCTCACTGTGCGGGCAGGCCAGCCCGCCTCCCACAGAGGCATGGGCTGGGAGCAGTTCACAGACCATGTCATCGAAACCCTGAACCGGCGCGGGGATCCCATTGTCTTTATTTTGTGGGGCGCCTTTGCCCAGTCTAAAATCCCCATGATCACCAATCCGGCCCACCACATTATTAAATCACCGCACCCCAGCCCATTTTCTGCCAACCGCGGCTTCTTTGGCAGCCGTCCATTTTCAAAAACCAACGCCTTTCTCGAAAGCATTGGCAAAAAACCGGTTGACTGGCAGATTGATCCCCTTTAGAAAGGCGGTTTATCTTGGAATTAAACATTTTACTCTGGATTCAGGCACATATGCGTTGCGATGTGCTTGATTTTATTTTCAGCTCGATCACAAAGCTCGGCAATATCGGCATCTTCTGGATACTGCTGACCCTGGTCCTGCTCATACGCAAAGACACCCGTTACGTTGGCCTTGTGATGGCCATTTCGTTTGTTTTATCGGCGGCTGTCGTTAATTTGGGGATAAAGCCGCTGGTCAGCAGACCGCGTCCCTTTCAGATCTATCCTCTTGATATTGCCATTGCGCCGCCAAGCGGAACCTCCTTCCCTTCTGGCCACAGTGCTACCTCCTTTGGGGCTGCCTGGGCCTACTTTATCACAAGGAAAGACCGGCTTCGCTGGGGGCTCCTGGCCCTGGCTGCCGCCATTGCCTTCTCGCGCCTGTACCTCTTTGTGCATTATCCGACAGACGTGCTGGCCGGTATTGTCATTGGCATTATCCTGAGCTATCCCGCGAAGTACATTGCCGACAGGCTCGTAAAAAATGGAAGGTGGGGAATCCATGCCAACCCGTAAGAAAATATCCCCGCTGCTGCTCATTGTCCTCATCCTGATCGCTGGGGCCTTTCTGCTCTATCACTGGGGCGTCCTGCAGTTTAACCATCCCGACGCCGAGACCTACCCGGTTCAGGGCATTGATGTCTCCACCTACCAGGGCACCATCGACTGGCCGGTTCTGGCCGGCAACAACCTGACCTTTGCCTTTATCAAGGCCACCGAGGGCAGCAGCTTTCAGGATGAAAAATTCAGGTACAACTGGGAAAATGCCGGCAAAACGCCTTTAAAGGTTGGCGCCTATCATTTTTTCAGCTATGAGACCAGCGGCGCTACCCAGGCAGACAACTACATCAAGACGGTTCCGGTCAGGGACGACGCCCTGCCGCCAGTGGTGGACATCGAATTCTACGGCAGCTACACCCGCTATACCGCGCCGGATAAAGAAACCATCCGCAGGGAACTGACAGAGCTTTTAAACCGCCTGGAAAGCCATTATGGCAAGCGGCCCATCATCTATACCTCTACCAAGCCCTACGCCACCTACATCGCCGATTATTACACCGATTATCCCATCTGGATCCGGAATTTCTACGCCTGCCCCATCCTGTCAGACCACCGGCAATGGACCTTCTGGCAATACTCAGATAAAGGCTCTCTCTCCGGATATACGGGCTACGCACCCAACATTGATCTCAATGTTTACCGCGGAACCTACGACGAGTTCATGACCCAGTTCGGCTACTGAAAAAGCTGTTACCACGATTGGCAACAGCTTTTTTAATTGGTGATAACCTGCTTCAGGTATTTGATTACCAGATCCGAAAACCGGTTAATGTCTTTGATATAGGCAAAGTCCTTGCCATAAATCAGCTTTTCCGCCGGCAGGTCCTTTTCCTTTCCGGTAAATACGCCAAGCACCATAATGCCCTGCTGGCGGGCCCTGCGAACCTCGATGGCCGTGTCCCGCACGGCGGTGGCGCCGCGGTAGGCCTCCTCAAGCGTCTGGCTCTGGCCCTTGCCCACCTTAATGTCATTGGGCCGGCCATCGCTTAAGACAATAAGGATTTTATTATCCTCGGGCCGTCTTTTCAAATCCTCTACCACGGCTTTTATGGCCAGACCGTCACGGTTATTGCCTGTGCAGTAGTACTCAAAAATATTTTCATTGGCCCTCAGGTTAGATTCATAGTCACGGTAGCGCTTCAGAATCGTGTAGTCAAGAAAGCTGTTAAACCCCATGACCCGGTTGGGAATACCATTCAGGGTCAGCGCCTGGGCCAGCACATAGGCCTGGCTGGCCACCAGTGCCTGATTCCGCCGCTGTGACCCGCTGGAATCAATGAGGATATCCACCACATAGCTGCCCTTGTCATTGTCCAGGGTGCGCACAAACACCTTTGTATTACTGCTGCGTCCGACCCGCCAAAGCTTGTTGGGCACAAGCATGCCCTGGTCCGACGGAATCTCATCCTTAAATTCCTCCTGCACCAGCGTTCGGGCAATGCTGTCCCGCAGCTTGTGGATATTGCGCTTGTGGATGCGCTTGTTCACACCGTAGGCCAGCGTATTCTTTACCTTGTGCCGCCCAACCAGGTTTTTCTGGAATCCATTGTCGCAGTTGCTCCGGATAACCCCATCGGTCAGGTGAATCCGGCAGTTTTCATGCACATCACGGCATACCCGGTTCTGCAGTCTCCGGACCTCCGGTGTCGAGAGATAGGTCTTCCCAAAATGATAGGAGACCTTTTCGTAAATCTTATCCAGATCCTCCTCCCGGATACGAAGCACCCGGTTACTCTTGACATCGCCGTTAAAGCCGCTGCCCTCGCCACTATCTCCCAGAAGGGACTCGGCAATTTCATCCAGGCTTTCATCCAGCTGCATTTCCTCTTCCAGCGCGTCGTCATAGAATTCTTCCATCATAAAATCGTTGAAATCACTCGGCTCCACATCGCTGCGGCGTTCCTCGCCGACAATCTCGCCATCCTCCGAATAAACGTAAATGGGGAAATACTTGATGTAAACAGCCTCCACGCCCCTCAGCATCTCGATGGTATCCCCGCAGCCGCTGAGGGCCTTAATGTCCCGGATCAGCCCGTTTGTCGCCACATCCAGCCGAGGCGTTTTTCCAACCTTTTCCAGCACGAGGGCGTGCCTTGCTTTTTCAAGCAGATTATCGGTATGCATCTTAAAATAATCCGACAGAATGTCGTCATAGGCCTTTTTCCGAATATCATAGATTCCAGGCCGCTCCTCCATGAGCTTTTCCTCTACCAGAACATCGGTGGCCATCTGGATCAGTCCCAGAAGAATATCCTTATCCAGCCCAGCCTTTACCCGGCTGATGATAAAGCGCTTCACTGCGTCCCAGTTGATGTATTTACGCCGGCCCCCGGCGGTGATCCCCTGGTAAAGGGCCACATCCCTGGAGATAAAGCTTTTCTCGCCAGCGTCCATATTCTCATCGTAATTGCCGGAAATTGTCCACATCAGATTCGTCACACGGTTGTCAAAATCCAGGTCGTCGTAGACCCATTTCGCCGGTTCTGCCATTTATATCCCTCCTTTCTTTCGTGATAAGGTACTATCAGCCCTTTAAAAAATATCCTCCGCTGTCCAGTCCTCCCGGATACGCGTCCGGATAACATCATAGACGATTTCCTTCTCATACTGGTCAAAGGTTTTCCCGATAACCCCCATATTGATGGCGAGCATTGGCCGCAGCCCTCTGCGTATGGTACGGAGGCTTCCCATGATGCCGCGGAGGTCGACGGATTTGGTCGAGATTTCTGAGTTCATGGCTTTTTCCTGTAAATCCAGGAAGATCCCGGCAAACTGCTTCAGCATATCCTGTTTGGCGTCTGGGAACTCATCGGATAAAATAACCATCAGCGTTTCCTCATCAATCTGAGGAATATCAATGGTCATAAAACGGGACACCAGCGCTTCGTTCAGCTCTTTGGTCCCAGCGTATTCATAGTTCATGGTCCCGATAAAGCGGGTAGCAGGGTTCAGGCTGATCTTTTCATAGCCTGGCACATCAATGACCTTGCGGTAGTCCAGTGCGGAATGGAGAACCACCAGCGCGTCATTTTTAGCCATATTGATTTCATCAAACACACCGAACCCGCCGTTCACCGCGCATTCATAAACCGATCCGCGGCGCAGACGGACCTCATTGTCAATAAAGGTATCCGTTCCGATCAGGCTGGTGCTGTCCGTGTTGACATGGAAGGATGTGTTCCATTGAGGCCTGCCGAAAAGCTCACAGAGGTTATCGGCCAGAACGTTTTTCCCGGTGGCCTTTGGACCGGAAAGCAGAATATTTTCTCCCTCCAGAATCGCGGTGATGCACATTGCCCAGATATCCTTGCCGTAAAAAATAGTTTCCGACTGGGGCACGCGGTCTGCCAGATCGGCTTCCACCGGGTATTCTGCTCTAAAGTGCTTGACATCGTCAATGAGTTTTTCACTGATGCCCTGTTCTAAAAGTTTGTTATAAAGTTCCAATTCAATCTCCTTTTGTCTTTTCTCATCATTTATTTCTTCTCTACCGCGTAATGATACGCTTGAGATAGGTTGTAACAATATCTGCAAAATGCTTGACATCCCGGGTGTAAATAAAGTCCTTGCCGTAAATCAGCTTTTCCGCTTTAAGCTCCTGCTCATTTCCGGTAAAAACACCAAGGACCGAGATCCCCCGCTGTCTGGCGATGCGCACCTCTTTGGCGGTATCGCCGACAGCCCGGCCGCCGGTATAGGCTTTTTCTCCTCTGAAGGGATTTTTATTTCCCTTACGCTCCAGATGCATGTCATTGGGCTTGCCGTCGCTCAGTATAATCAGGATTTTGTTCTCCTCGTCCCTTGTATACAGCCCGTCGCAGATTCCCTTGATGGCCAGACCGTCCCGGTTGCTGCCTTCGCAGTAGTATTCAAAAATATTTTCAGTTTCTCTCATCGGATCATCGTAATTTCTAAAACGCTTGAGAACCGTAAAATCCAGAAAGCAGTTAAAGCCGTTGACCCGGCAGGGTATCCCGGCTTCAATCAGCGCTCGGGCTATGATATATGCCTGAATCGCAACCAATGCTTCCCGTCCCTTCTGGGACGTACTGCTGTCCAGTAAAAGATCGACCACATAGCCGCCCTTATCATTGCTCTCAAAGCGCCTGAATATTCTGGAACAGGGTGTCCTGCCCACACGCCACACCTTGGCGGCGTCGATGTCTCCCGAATCGCTGGCAACCGGATACCGGGCTCGCTCCGCAACCAGTGTGCGGATCAGCGCGTCGCGCAGACGCTTGATCGTTCTGGAATAGACCCTCAGGTTCGCCTGATAAGCCTCCTGGTTTCGTTTCAGATCCTTCTTGGCATATTTTCTCTGAAATTCGCCGTCACACTCACTTCGCAGAACGCCTTCGGTATAGTGCAGTCTGCAGTCACGGTGCACTCCTTTGCAGATCCGGCTCTGAAGCTGCTTAACCTGATAGGACTCCAGATAAGAGCTGCCGCAGTAATGTGCGACCTGCCTGTGCATATTGTCAATCTGTTCCTGATCAAGATAAACCACCTCTGCTTCTGCGATATTTCCGGACATTTCCTTCTGATCGCTGTTTACCTGAAGCGACTCCCGGTTCATCATCGCCGATATAACGCTGTCCACGAAATCCTCTGTGTTAATATCCTTTTCCCGATCCTGATGCAGAACCGCATCCCAGTCAAGTGGCGCTATGTTTTTTAAACCCTGCCACTCTATGTAGACCGCATCAACGCCTTCGAGCAGCTCGGCGGTTGTCTTTGAGCTTCGTAGCTTCAACAGGTTTTCTGCCAGCCACTGTGCTTCTGGTTTTACGGAAAAAGCCGCCCCCGCCAGTGCTTCAAACATGGCAAACTCTACCTGATCCAGTATCTTGTTAGAATCCGGCGCTTCCATCAGAGCAATCATCTCTGAGCAGGCTTCATTTTGAATGTCCGCAATCCCCGGCCTTTCTGTCACCAGACGGTCAATGGCCATGGGATTGACGGCATGAAGAATCAACAGCTGCAGCCGGTCTCTTTTGAACCCCTGACGCCTCCGCCAGCCAACATAGGTATCCACCAGCTGCCAGTCAACAAAACGGCGCCGGCCGCCGGCTGTAATGCCATAGTAAAGTGCAATATTTTTAGATAGGTTCGTTTTTTCCGCTGTACTCATCTGCTCCTTGTAGTCTCCGCAGATGGTCCACATCAGGTTTGTTACGCGGTTATCAAACTCAAAGTCATCGTATTCCCAATGTAAATTTTCCCCCATTATTTTTTCCTCGATGTTCTTTTGTAATATCCCCAGTTTATCACTTATTCTTTAAATTCGCTACCCTATGAAAGGGTAAATTAATGCTATTCTATTTTAACACAGTGTTACCGTAAAAGCTGTTGCAAAAAACACGAAACCGGCATCTAACAGTGCCGGTTTTCGTTTTTAAGCTGCTCGTTATGAAATCTTCTTAATAAAACAGTTCCCGCAAGAGAACCGCTGCCGGCCAGAAACAGAAAAGCGCCGGTTCCTATCCTTTCTGCGATGCCCGTATTTGGGTTTTCCGAACGGGTTTGTGTCACTGCTTGGTCTGAGTTGCTGCTTTCCTCTGCCATGACCATCGCCTGTGGACTAAATGACAGACAAAACAAAAGCAGTGCTATAATGATTGAATGATTTATTTTTTTCATGATAAGACTCCTTATATTCTATAAGTATTTACTTAATACCCCATTCATAGAATTTGACACATTGTCTTAACGAAGTCTTATTCTTCCCCATCCGCTTTCTCCCGCAATAAAAAAAACAAAGTGGCTGATCCCAAAATGGCGATCAGAAAAATCAAAGCCATGCCCACATCACGGATTTTTACATACAAATCATTTTCTGAAACCGCGTTATACGCTTCATAAGCTCCCAGCCCATTGTAAAGCAGCGGCTTGTTTTCTTCTGTCTTTCCGTCTTTTTCATCCGAAGCGTATTCTCCTTTATCCACCTCCTTCTTCTGCCCGAGCTCATGCTCAAGCTGTATTGGTTCAGTCTCTCTGACATAAGTAAAAAAGCTGCTGCTGACCATAAATAATAGAAGCCCCAGTAAAACCACAAGGCCTTTTTTAAGCTTACTCATCCTTTTTACTCCTTCTCTTATCCGGCGTATCTCTTATTATAGAAAGACCTTTATGGCTTCTGAACCTGTTTTTAAAAATATCACGCAAAAAGTGTGACAATTTTGTGCGTAATAAAAAACCCATACCTATAAAGGTATGGGTTTTTAGCCGTTTATAACAGATAATCCGGAAGTTCATGCAGTTTTTTCATCTTTTCTTTCAGCTCTTTTTTAATTTTTTCTTCGAGCTCTGCCTTATTCCGCGCTTCCTGTTCTTCTTTTTCTTTTCGTTCTTTTTCAATACGGATTGCTTCCTGGCGTTCAAATTCTTTCTTTTTAGCTTCTTCTGCTTTCCGTTTTTCTTCCGCTTCTGCCTTTTTCTTAGCCTCTGCTTCAGCTGCAGCTTTCTTTTTGGCTTCCGCTTCTGCTTTAGCTTTTTCAGCAGCTTCTTTCTCAGCCTTCTTCTTGGCTTCCGCTTCTGCTTTTTCTTTTACTTTAGCAGCCTCCTCGGCCTTTCTCTTAGCTTCGGCTTCTTCCTTCGCCTTGGCCTGAGCTTCCTCAGCCGCCTTTGCTTTCGCAGCTGCTTCTTCCTCTGCTTTTTTCTTGGCCTCTGCCTCAGCCTTGGCTTTGGCTTCTGCTTCCTGTTTTTTCTTCAACTCTTCTTCAGCCTTTTTCTTGGCTGCTTCAGCTTCTTTTGCCTTTTTCTCTGCCAATTTTTCAGCCTTTTCCTTTTCAGCAGCTTCCTTAGCGGCCTGTTGGTCAGCCTCTTCCTTTGCCCTTTTTTCAGCTTCTTCGGCTTCTTTTGCCTTTGCAGCAGCTTCGGCCTCTTTTTTCTCTTTTTCAGCCGCGTCAGCTTCTGCTTTCTGGCGGGCGGCTTCAGCCTTCTTTTCTTTTTCCTCAGCTGCTTTTTCGGCTAATGCTTTTTCCTTCTTAATGGCTTCAGCCTTCAGCTTTTCTGCTTCAAGATTGGCAGCAGAGGCCTGTTCTTCTTCTTTCGGTTCCCCCATAATCTTTTTCTTCAAATCATCGATGATTCCCACTTCGTTATCCCCCGTATTAGTAGAATTTTCATCTGTCAAAACCTTAGAAGCCAGTTCGTTTTTTTCCTTAATGGTACTATTATGTGTTTTTAATTCTGATTTTAATTTGCTTTTCCTAGCCATTTAAAAGCCCCCTTTGGATTCTATTTCTTTAAATAATTTCAGATAATCTTCAGCGCCGTTTGACTTTGGTTTATACTCAAAGATCGACTGCTTGAATATCGGTGACTCTACCAGAGCGATATTCTTCCGAATATAGGTATCCATAAACTTATCGCCAAAGCTTGCCTTTAGATTATCATATTGAAGGTTGTTAATATTATTACGCACATCGTGAAGTGTCGCGAAGAGAAGTGTAATGTCCTTGTCAATTCCCAGCGATTTGCTGATGTATTCCAGGGTTTCCTCCAAAAGGTGTACCCCATCCACCGCATAATATTCGGTTTGTACTGGTATGAAAATATCATCGGTGACCACCAGCGCGTTGGTCGTCACAATGCTGAATGATGGCGAACAGTCAATGATGCAGTATTCATAATCGTCCGCAACTGCTTCAAGCTTACGTTTTAAGATAAACTCCCGTCCATACATGCCTGCAAGACGCGGCTCAATGGTTGCCATCAAAAGGCTGGAAGGAATAATATCAATGTTATCGGTTACTTGATAGATAACATCTTTCGCCTCTTTTTCGTCAGTGAACAAATGATAGATACATGGACGGTCCAGATCGTACTCCATAAGAGAGTTAGTCAGGTTACTCTGCATATCACAATCAATATAGAGCAGCCTGCCTTTTATCTTTTGCCCCAGCAGATATCCGAGATTGATGACAGATGTGGTTTTTCCACAACCGCCTTTTAAGTTAAATAAACTGATGGTTTTCACGTCGTTCCCTCTTATCTTTTTATTTTTTATAAAAGATCATAGTGCTATAATCGCTTATAAAAAATAAAAGGTCTGTATATGAAAAGATGTTTAGATGGAATAGCTTCCATCTAAACATTTCATGCGTTTTAGAAAATGACTTTCTTAATATCTTTATGCGGTGACGCGATTACTGAGTAACTTGTGATAACACCTAAATCGCGCATGTCGGCTTCTGCGGCTTTAATCGCCTGTTTAACAGAAGCAACCTCACCAGTCAATAATACAAAACCTTTACCACCCAAGCCTCTGGCTATTCTGATTTCAATCAGTTCGACATTTGCAGCCTTGACAGCCACATCGCCGACGATAATTGAAGAGATTGCATTAATTGTTTCAACGATACCAAGAGCTTTGACATCTTCGATTTCTCCCGCGCCCAACATAGCCGGCAATACATCCGGGTGAATGTTCGGAATAACGTGAGATTCGAGTACATAGATTCCACCGATGTGCTCACCGTTTCTAATTGATGCCTGAACGGCCCCTACGTCACCGGAAATTATGGTAACATATTTCCCGGGACATAAAGGAGAGGCCATCATTAAATCAACATTTCCGGCTTTCAGCATATCATCAGTGGCTTCGATGCCGATAGGAATACTCTTAAATTCTATAAAACCTACTGCTTTTTTCAAAATACCACTTCTTTCTATACTGTGAATTCAATGCTTATTTGCTACAAATTACGTATAATTACTAGATTAAAATTAAAGAACTGATGGTAATAACATCATTAACAGGCTAAAGTTAACTAACTGCCATACCCAGATAGTAGCTGCCGGAGGGTCAATATGAGAATCAGCATAACTATTGAAAGTTAATGCCATCATTTCGCCCCATAATGAGGTAATAATACCCATGATAGCGCCACCTAAGATTGCTAAGAACGGATTTAATGTAGCAGCGAAAACGATCATAGCTGTTGTGCCTGCTGGCAGGATTACGTGGTGGTATCCTTCTAAAGGAAGACCCATACATAAGAACGCCAGGGATACAGCAGCGATACCGAAACCGATGGAACCGATGTTATTGAATAAGTATAAAGCTTCATCAGAACCAGCGACGCCTAACTGACCTAAAGTAGCAGCTAAACCACCGATAGCAACACCAATACCTAAGCCTACCATGATTAAGAAGCTTAAGCGTTTGCCTTCTGGGAAGTATTTTCTCTTTTCAGTACCTGTGTATTTACCGGTAAGACCAGATTTTGTGAAGATCAAACGTACTAAGATGTCAGAGATGAATACTGTTAAAGCAACAGTATCGGTCCAACCTGCATAGCTGAATACCATTCCGCCAAGAACAGCACCTAATAAATACTGAATTAAGAAACCAATAATACCAAATACACCACCGACTAACAGAACACCAGCGTCTCCAGTTTTGAATAATGGAGTAACGATATCCTGACCGTCATCTAACAGGTTTTTGGTCTTAGCGTAAGCAGCACCGGCTACAGCACCACCGAATGCTACGTGAGGTCCAAAGAAAGAACCAAAGCTTAATGCACTAATCATAGGAGCACCAGCTTCTCCGCCAAAAATAGCAGCAATTACAGTTAAACCTGTAAATACGAATGAAGGAACACCACCGATAGCAGCAGCTAATAAACCACCGCCAAACGCGGTAATTAACATTGTAAAGTCCATAATTATCCCCCTTATTAAATTATTTAGGACCGGATGGTAATTTTACCATCTTCAACGGCAGTTACTTTACCGTCGATACTTGCGAAAATACGGGCGCCAAGGCTTCCTTCTGGAATTTCTCCAATCAGGGTTCCCTTTTCAACGACATCTCCTACACTGACAACCGGCTGAGCAGGCGCACCAATGTGCTGTGCCAGCTGAATGGTTACTTCAGTAAACTGTTTGTCGCAATCGACCATCGGAGCTGGTTGATCATACTCATCCAGGCCCAGACGTGAAATTAAACGATGTACGTTAAACTGTTTTGCTGATCTGAAAGGATCAGCTTTTTCAGGTTTGTCGTGATGTGGGTTTTTAATGCCTTTGCTGCCTAATTCCCGCTTGAGCGCGATATTGAATTTCCAAGGTTGGAGATCCATGACACACGCATATTGACATAAGCCACATTCACAGCATAAGAAAGCATTTGTAGCTTGAGTGGTCGTATCACAAGTTGAGCCATAGGCCGCGATTCGCATAAGCTTGTGTGGTTCAAGGTTATGTCCCAGACTGTGTCTCGGACAAACTTCTGTACATAAACTACACTGCATACACGCCATTCCGGCTAATTTTATTGTATCCTGAATGCTTCTTGTCTTTGATTCGATCAATGGATGATCGCTCGGTAAAACAATAAAGCCTTTTGTGGTCTTGGTGACATAGGAGTCGATATCGACAATTTTCCCCATCATTGGACCACCATTGATAATAACAAAATCTGAAATGGTTGTTCCGCCAGCCAGCTCAAGTGCTTCACGAACAGTAATTCCCAGTGGAACCTTTGTCGTGATTTTATTGCGGACTGCCCCCGTAACAGTGATGTATTTATCTACTACGGGCTTGTCCTCGTTCATTATATCATAAATATTGAGAAGTGTCTCTACATTTATGACTAAAGTTCCAACATTTAATGGAATTCCACCCTCTGGAACAATTCTCCCTGTTGTTTCATATACCAGCGTTTGTTCATCACCGGCAGGATAGAAATTATTCATAATGTGAAGGTCGATTTTAGGAAAATTGGGTAAGTCTTGTCTTAATGCGCCGATTGCCGAAATATATTTCTTTTTGAGTCCGACAATGCCTGCCTTTGCCTTGGTATGATCCATAACGGCCTGAAGAGCCACCAGCATGTGGTGGGCTCTTTCGGCCATTAATTGTTGGTCAACTCTTAACAAAGGCTCACATTCAGCACCGTTGACGATAACTGTATCAACTTCAGCGTCGATTTTCACATGGGTTGGGAAGCCAGCCCCGCCGGCACCAATAATACCAGCGCTTTTGACTATTTCAACTAAATTTGTGCTCATGAGCAACACCCCTGTTATTGTTATTTAATATCGAATCCCCCAACGAGCACACATCTTCTTCTTCTTGCGAAGGATTTAGCAGATGTTAAGCCTTCACCGGTCGGACCTGCAATGGTGAATGTCGGATAACCTTCACCACCGAAACCAATACCAGCGTAGGAAGGACCATTTTTAACGAAAATGGTCGTCTGGATTCTCTTAGCCATTTCTGTTAATTTATCTACATTTTTGGAATGCATGATAGCGGTGTGTCTGTTTCCATGTTCTAATTCAACAGCAACATCGATACCTTCATCAACGTTAGCAACACGAACGATTGGAAGAATTGGCATCATCAGTTCTTCTACAGCTAACAGATGATCTTTTGAAGTTTCGCAGATTAATACGCGTGTATCTTCCGGAACATCCAGGCCAGCTGCCGCTGCGATGTGTTTGGCGGATTTACCGACGAAATCACGGCTCAGACGGCCTTCAGGACAAACCAAATCTGCTAAAGCGTCAATGGCTTTTTTGTCTGTGATTTCATAAGCGCCGTTTTTCTTCATGTTGAAAATCAGATAGTCTGCTACCTGGTCAACAACAACGACTTCTTTTTCTGCAATACATGGCAGGTTGTTGTCGAAAGAACAGCCGTCGATAATATCTTTTGCTGCTTTTTCGATGTCAGCAGTTTCATCAACCAGTGCCGGTGGGTTACCAGCGCCGGCACCAATGGCTTTTTTGCCGCTGGACAGAACCGCTTTAACAACACCAGGGCCACCTGTTGCAACTAACATTCTGATTTTAGGATGAACCATCATTTCGTTAGCAGCATCAATGGTCGGATTTGCGCAGGTTACGATTAAGTTTCTCGGACCGCCAACAGAGACAATGGCTTCATTTAATAATTTAATACATAAAAAGCTTGTTTTTAATGCCTTTGGATGGGGTGAGAAAACAACCGCATTACCGGCAGCCAACATACCAATACTGTTATTGACAATGGTTTCGTTCGGGTTGGTGGTTGGTGTAATCGCACCGATTACGCCAAATGGTGACAGCTCAAGTAATGTACAGCCGTCATCACCAGCCCATGCTTCTGTTAATAAATCTTCAACACCCGGTGTACCTGTTGTTGCAAGACGGTGTTTAGCTAACTTATGTTCATAGTTACCCATACCAGATTCTTCAACAACCATGGCGCAGATTGTTTCAACATTTTCTTTCTTGAGCATGATTTCACGCATGGCAGCAATCATCTGACGACGCAGTGCCAATGGTTTTTTCATGTATTCTTTCTGGGCGACTGCAGCGGCTTCAATCGCAGCGTCCATGGTCTGGAAAACGCCGTCTTTGCCGTCTACTACCGGCGCGCCGGTTTCTTCAGCATAGTCGATCTGATCCATAACCTTTTTTACAATATATTCAATACCTGTTGTATCAATATTCATACAGATTTCCTCCTGGATTCCTCTATTAAATCTTCTCTCTTATAAAATAGCTAATGCGCTTTGTGCGATGGCCATATCCTGGTCTGCCGTACCGCCGCTAACGCCGATACCGCCGACAATTTTTCCCTCAACTACGAGTGGATAACCACCACCGAAGGTCACAATGCGGCCTTCATTAGTAAATTGAATTCCAAAGAGTGCTCCATCTTCTTTTGCCAGATCGGTAACCTTATCGGTAGACATTTTCAACGCATTGGCCGTATAGGCCTTGTTAACTGAAATATCCATACTGGCAAGCAGGGAATCTTCCATTCTTTCAAAATACGTTAAATTACCACCTGCATCAACAACGGAAAAAACAATAGGCACACCCATTTCTTCTGCTTTGACCCTTGCTGCTGCTCCCATTCTCTTAGCAGTTGTCAGAAGTGAAAAGTCTTTTTTTTTCTCTTCTTCAGGAGCTTCTTCTGAAGGCGCTTCAGCCATTTTCATTTTTTCAACGACTCGTCTGACGACTTCTTTCACCATTTCGTTGTATTCTTCAGTTCTTGCGAGAACGAAAAGCAGATCGGAAAGACGGTTGGCAAATTTCACCAGTTCCGGTCTTACATCCGGATCCTTGTGGGTATACTCCACAATTCTTCTTTCGCCGCGCCGTACAACTGTACGAGCCAGATGCAAGGCTGAGGATACAGGGTTTTTCCCTGGTACAATAAACGATTTTTGCGGGCCGATAATGGAAAGGTAATAGTCGAGCTTTTCTTCCATAAAGTCAATGTCTGCCTGGGAAATCCCATCCTTCAGCATTGCCTTACCCTTTTCATCACTGGCGAGTTCCGCACCTAAAACGAAAATTCTTTCTTGTAAATGGTGGAGGATTTCGCGGATGTCATTGTCTTCAGATAAAGAATAGGCCAGGCCAATGGCTGAATTGGCTTCATCCATTGTACCGTAGGCTTCTACCCGAATATCATCTTTAGGCGTACGGTTACCGCCGAACAAACCGGTTTCACCTTTGTCACCGCCTCTTGTATAGACATTTGGCATATTTCTACCTCACTAAACAATTTGAATTTCGTCAACAATTCCAACGATAGTCATATCAAGCGGTGCCAGCTTATCACCGTAGACGTAACGGGCCGTACTACCGGTTGTCACAATAACAGTTTCGCCAATACCTGCGCCGACAGAGTCGACGGCAATGGCGGTAGACTGGCTGGAGTATTTTTCAAACTCCCCGTTTTCATTGATTTTTTTGATAATTAAGAGCTTGCAGCCCACAAGGTTTGAATCCTTCTGAGTTGAAACCACATTACCAACTACTTTTGCTAAATGCATTCAATCACCTACTATATCTTTTCTACACGAAGACCAAGGGTAGCGATTGCTTCCTTAGCATATTCTGTAATGATAGCGTCCGCAGGCACTTTGATCACTTTGCTGTTGCGGTGTAATAATACATCGCCGCGGCTGATGATACGTTTTGCAATCATGCCATCATCCGGTTCAAAGGGATCGGATTCCTTGGCTGCCTGTTCCGGCACTGCGCAGGCGCTGCTCTGAAGCGCGTCTTTGCAGCTGTCTTTTCCCACACAGCCATCGTACAGCTCATCTGAGCTGACCAGTTTGATTCCAAAGCTTTTTAAAGCCTTGAGGTTATTTCTCAGTAACTCACGGTAGCCTTGCGGGGATTTCCCCATCCCCAGCTGTGCTCTGACGCTGTCATCCGGACAAGCGCCGTTGATGGCGCAAACAACTGGTGTTCCGGCCATGATCCCGTGGTTGATGAGGGTGAGCATTTCATTATCACAAATACCATAGGCAATTTTTGCCGCGGTATTAACAGTTGTCGCTGCAATAATGATTTGATCAACTTCACCGTAAAGTTCTTTCTGGGCTACCTTGGAACCACTGTTATAAATGGTGTCTAAGCCTAAGGTTTCCTGTATATAGCTCGGAGTGAACACGTGCATCGCCTCATCCGAAAGGAAAACCTTTAATTGCCAACCATCATTTTTTAACTTGACCAGTGAATCCATTGCCTGATTAAACCCAATCGCCGCACCGGAAAAAACAACCAGCGCTGTCTTAGGTTTATTCTTTATTCTTTTGATGACTTCTTCGACAACCTTCTGGATAAAAGCATCCATGAAGGCTTCACTGTTAATCAAATCTTTTAAGTCCAAATTATATCACCACATTCCTTACCTTTGACAATTAAAGGCTATCCCTAAAGGAGTTACCAACAAAGGTTCTACGGGTTTTACTGTTTTGATGCCGATTTCTTTTTCAAAAACCTGTTCAAATTTATCAAAAACGCAGGCCCCGCCGACGACATAAATGGTGTCGACATCATAGCCCTGGATAAAACGATGGACAATTGACGCCATCTTTTCCACAACTGGTTTTATGACTGGGAATATCTTTCGCTGGTCTTCATGCTTCTTCATCTCTTCCGCTTCATCGAAGCTGATATGATAAGCGCCTGCGATGACGAGACTCATATGTGTCCCGCCAGTTGCCTCATCGGCTGTAAAAATGACTTCGCCATTTTTTAATATACTGATACCCGTGGTGCCGCCCCCAACGTCTACAACAGCACCGTTCTGAATCCCCAAAACGGTCGCGGCAGCCGTCGGCTCGTCAACCACATTGGTAACGGTAAAATCAGCTGAATCCACAACATTAGAAATAATTTTAGTATTTCCATCCAAAATTCCAGGTGGGATAGCGGTCGCGGCATTGGCATACGTTAAATCAACACCAATAATTTTTTCGACTTCGGCTTTTAAGGTTCTGACAATATTTACCGCTCCGAGATAATCCACGACGATCCCGTCTCTTACAACGTGAGCGCCCTGGGTAGCACCTGCTACCGGACGGTTGTTTTCGTCAACAACAGCTACAACGATGTTGGCTGTACCAAGGTCGACGCCAACCTTCAGGTTTCCCTGATAAGGGTTTGCTCTTTTGGCTTTGATCAGTTCGTTAAACTCTAGTATTGTGTCATTACCGCTCTTCCAGTCCATTATTTCTCCTGCTTTTTAACAATTTTTAAAATGTCATTATTTTTAAGTCCGGCAGCATTGGCTTCATCGGTATCAATATGCATTTCATAGGCATATTTTGGTGATACACGTACCAATACATCGCGGAACAGAGTAGGACGCAACCCACTGCTTTCTACACCTACACAATCGCCATCCTTCAGTCCCAGCTGTTCTGCAATGTCCGGAGTCATGTGAATGTGGCGCAGTGCCGCAATGGCACCATGATCCAGTTCAACACGACCACAGGGGCCTTCCAGAATAAGTCCCGGTGTTCCTTCCAGTTTTCCGGATTCACGGATTGGCACATTAACGCCCAAGGTCCGCGCATCGGTCATGGAAAGTTCAATCTGGGTTTCATTTCTTGCTGGTCCTAAAACTCTAACTTTAGGAAATTCACCTTTGGGGCCAATAATTCTTACACATTCTTCACATGCAAACTGACCAGGCTGTTTGACATCTTTTAAATTTGTAAGCTGATGTCCTTCGCCGAATAAAATTTCGACATGTTCCTGGGTCAAGTGAAGGTGTTTATTGGAAACGCCCAAGGGCACGCGATTGGGAGCGTCTTTTTCTGCCATTAATTTTTTGACAGTGTTAATGACAATCTCTTCAATCACTTTTCTTTCAATATCATTCATTCGCTTACACCTTTTCTTTAAGATCTATGGATCTGCTGTTCGCAAGGATTATTCTTCTGTCGGTTCCTCTTCGACTGCTTCATCTTTTTCTTCAGAAATAGGCGTCAGTGTTTTTTCCACTGCGGTTGTCGGTTTTTTCTGGTCATACTTATTGAAAACCCAATAAGAGTCCAGTTCCATCCGATCGCGATCCTGTTCCGGATCAAAGCCCATTGTCTGATTATTATAGATCATCGGTCCAAGACCATCTGCCGGCCGTGCAATCACCTTTGTGCTGAACACACCGCGACCCTTGGCACATGCCGCGGTTGCTGCCTCAACAGCAGCCTTGACCGCACCCACGTCGCCAACGACCTTAATGGTATGCATTCCGTCACCTTTGGCGGATTCCAGTCCGAGCAGCTCGACATTTGCTGATTTCACAGCAGCATCAGTGGCTTCAATGGCTGTTGCCAGCCCGATCGCTTCAATCAACCCTAATGCTTGTCTCAAATAAATCCCCCCTCACTATTTAGCACTGCCAATATCTTTAAAAGGCATTCGTTTTACAAGTCTGGCGGCATTTGCGCCAATGGCTCTAAGGGTATTCTCATCGTCCTGAAGACGCACGGAAAACAGCGGAGCATTTTCTTTCAGCTTGATGTAATGTAAAACAATACTGTCGCCGATGCCGATGCCCACACCAAGATGTGAAACCTCAGCCGCTTTATAAGCAAGCTCAACGCCGTCGTTGTTGTCCCGTTCTTCAAGCGAAAAAGGCAAACCTTCTTCTTCGATGCCTAATAAAACCTGTGTGACAATGCTTTTATTGACAGAGTTTTTATTGTAAAAAACCTTTATTTCTGGTTTTGGAGCTTCGAAGTTCACGTTCATGTTATTCACCTTCGCCGTACGCAAGTACTAAGCCGGTGGCAACTGCGTTTCTTGGACCTTCTACACTTCTTATATTTGCTCTACCTGCTACAATACTGAATTTTGATAAAGCATCCGTTACCAGCTGCGGAATCTCGAAGTCGAGTGCGGAACCGCCAACCAATGTAACAAACTCAATGTCTCTTACATTACCGGTTGGGCTGACCCGTTCCAATGAACGAATCGCATTCATAACAAAAACCTTGGTTTTCGCTTCACGGCGCACTGTGCGGATTCTTTCCAGCGAATGGTTGCCTGGAATCGGAACCATGCCGCTTGGTGTCAGAATGACAACACGCGCAAAAGATCTCGGATCTAATGGTTCATCAAAAAATTGAACAGTTCCATCTTCATGACGAATATGGAATAAGCTTTCTACCTTTGCTAAAGGATATTTTTTAATATCTTCTGCCAGGCCAGAGTCCTCGAAACCAAGTTCTGAACCGATAAGCATGGTGACCATGTTACCAGCGCCTGCCAGATGAATAGAATGTATTTCGCCAGCCCTGTTAATAATAGCAGCATCTGTCGACCCTGCGCCCATGTCAATGATCGCGAGCGGTTTATTGCTCCCCGGGGTGGTTAACGCACCGCGGATCGCCATGTCAGCTTCAACACCGCCGACTTCAACCTTTACGTTCAGTTCTTTTTCAAGAACTTCGGCAATCATGTTCATCTGTAATTTATCAGCCTTGACCATCGCGGCAATACCAACGGCGTTTTCCATTGAAAATTCGTCGGCCATACCACCCTTTACGCTCTGAGGCACAAAGGTGTCGACAGCTAATAAATCCTGAATTTTGATGTTCTGAGGATTCTGTTCGGTCAGGTTTGACATTACCTGTCTTACCTTTTCGAGCATACCGCCAGCGTTTGTTCCGGCTTCTCCCTTTACATCTTCGACAGGCGCAACGCTTCGGATTGCATCCATGATGATTTCCGCGCCTTCATCTACATTAACCTCGGCTTTTTTATGTTCACCCTGGATAATGATTTTACCGGCCGGGATTTTACGTTCTTTAACGTCCCCTGCTGGTGTTTTGATGACAACGGCAGAACGGTTCCCGATCAATGCTCTTGATACAGGAACAACTTGTTTGGTTTCATCTGAGGATAAATCGAAGACTGTTGCAATCCCATAGGGATTGGATAATTGTTCAACAACGGCTCCCGGAGCTGCTACCTCAACGGCAGCGCGCATTCCAAGCGGAACCTTATCAATTAAAGAAACTTCATCAACAATTGGGATCGGTTTGTTCAAACGGTTATTAATTAAAACGCCATCATCACGCTGGACAATGGCACCATTTACAAAAATGCCGTTTGCAACGGCCTGATTAATAATGCTGGAGGAACTCTCAAAGTCAACTTCGCGCGGAATGATGACGATAACCGAGTCTCCTTTTTTAACACTACTAATTTCCCTTATGTTTACAGTTACACCAACACCGGTCCCCAATCCTCCCGGAGTGGAAGGATTGTGACCGATCATGGTGGATTCTGTAATAATTGTCTCAGTAATAGTTTCCATAGCCACATCACCAATAACTGGAGCGGCTTCATTGATTCTAATTAAATCAACATTATCAACAGTTAAGTTTGCTTTTTCTAGGGCTTGTTTTAGAGAGGCGAACACTCCATGAATGTTTTGACGTGTCCCTTTCATACCAGTGGTACTAACGATGCCACTGCTCAGGAACTCAGGTTTTCCGTCAGTATATCGGGCAAGTGCTGTTTCGGTACTTGCATTACCAATATCAATACCTGCAATAATCATATCGCTTCCTCCAAACAATTTCCTGGATTATGTTGTGCTTACTTAAATTCTTTAGATCTCTTTCTTACGTAGTAAACTTCAGCGGCTTCTGCTACTAAAGCTGCAGAGATCGGTGCATTGTACTGATTTTTCAGTTCTTCTGAGATAGCTAACAGTTCATCTTTAGTAGATTTGTAAGGTCTCAGTGCATTGTAGATTTCAAGTAAACGAGCATCTGGAACAGCGATTAATTCAGCAGCTCTTCTTAAGTTGCCTGCGAATGCATCACGATGTACAGATTCAGCTACCTGAGCCTGTAATTCCAGAGTTTCTGGTCTGATTCTTAAATCTTCAGCGGTTAATTCACCAGCTAATAATTTATCCAGTGTTAATTCTTTGTACTGTTTGCCAGTAGCAGAGATAATTAATTCTGGTCTCTTATCACCGATTGGGTAATCTTCTTTTGTAACTTTGTCACCACAAGCACAAGAAGGTGCTTCAGCTGGTGCAGCTGACATAGACGCCATAACTTGTTTAACGATCTGTTCTAACATTTGTTCTTGAGTCATTCTATCCACCTCCTATTTGAATGTAACTTTCATTTCTACAGGTTTTTTACCTGGCACAACATGTTCTGTTTCTTTAATGTGTAACAGAGCAGCTTTCGCCTGATAAGCAGGACGGGCCATCTGGTCATTACGAACCGGAACTGGAGCCGGGCTTTCGCCTTTAGCGTATTTAGCCGCATTTTTACCGATTGCACGATATGTGTCTAAATCGATCAAAGGAGCCTGAGAGAATAATTCCAAGTTAGATAACTGTGGTAAATCCTTCTGGTGGATTAAGCAGGTGCCTTTTGACTGTAAGCCAACAGCAACGCCAGAACCACTCAGTTCAGCAGCGTCATGTCCGCATACAGCAACGTCAGAGCTTCTGTATACTTTGATAACACGAGCTTTTAAACCTTCTTCTTCGATACCGGCAATAATTTCTTTTAAGATTTTATCATGAGGTACGCCTACGATATTTTCTGTCTGGAATTCAGCAAAAGCTGGAGCTAAACCAATCAGAACTTCATCAGCGGCAACACCCTGCTGAACGTCCCCTACTGGAGTCAATTCAACAGAACCTGCAGCAGCAGCGGCAGAAGCAGCCGGAGCAGCAGGAGCAGCTGGAGCAGCGCCGCTCATTTCATTTAAAACATCTTCGATGATACTTTTTAACATTTGTTCATTAATAGCCATTCTACTACACCCCTTTCCTTAAATGCTGGCTGGGTCAACAGCCCATGGAATATCCTGAATTTCTTTCCATCTTTCATCACTGATTACATAACCAGTCATTGGACCATGGTAGTCGTTCATGTAGTTAACTGCAGAAACAACTTCCCAGTCAGATGTGATCATAGAAGCGGTGTGTAAGTAGTCACCAGCACATTTCTGTAACTGAATGTTGAAGATCGATTCAGCAACATCTCTCATGCCGCCGCGATCTAATGCTTTAACGAAGTCTACTGCGGTTGCGCGGTTTACTAAGTCTTCAGCAGCTTTCAGGTCAGCAACTACGTCACGGTCAGGCATATCCTGAGAACCGTTAGCGTATGTACCAGCTTCAACTTCTTCATCGGTGATTTCTGGTAAGCCTAATTCGCGGAAGATAACCTGCATAGCACGGGCAGCTTTTGCACGGGCAGCAACAACAGTATCTTCATCAGCAGGCTGTAAGCCGGCGTCGATCTTAAGGTCACGCTGGATTACGTTCCAGTCATCATAGTCTTCAGCATCCCAGTTGGAACCTGCGAACATGTTGTCGTAGTTTGGTGTAGAAGAGTAACCAGAACAGATATAGTCAGTACCTGGTACCATCTGCATTAATGAACGAGCAACTCTACGAAGGTCAGAGTGGGTGAAAGTCTGGTCATTAGAAGAAGCACATTCAAGGTCTAAACATGCTGCTAATAAGTTTTCAGCCAATACTTCACGGATACCGCCAGGTACGCCGGCAGGTACACCGATACAAGATACGGAACCATTCTGAGTACCCTGAACGCCAGCGCCTTTTGTTACGTATAAGCAGCGAGCTTCCAAGTATAACATGGATTTACCTTCGGCATAACCCATCTGTACTTCAGAACCGGAACCGGATGTAAAACGCATCTTCAAACCACGGGAAGCGTAGCAGGATGCTAAGAAAGCTTTAGAGTAAGGAGTATCATCGCCATCCATGAATACTGGTTCTGTACCATATACAGAAATTGTTTCAGCATAAGCGGTGTAGCCCTTCATACCTAAGTCAAGTTCGGTAGCTTCTTCAACAGCACACTGTGTTAAGATACCTGGACGGCCAACATTTGCGCCAACCATGATCGCTAAAGCGTTGAAAGGAGCGTAACGAGCGATACCAACGGTTGTTTCCATTTCGTCGAAACCACGGATAGCAGCTTCAGCAGCGTCACACGCGATCTGAACCATGTTATCTTTAACGTTGGTGACGTGGCACTGGTTAGAAGGCATTAAGCGGGCACGCATTTTTGTCTGTGCCATCATCATTTCCAGTACTGTCATGTTACCTAAAACTTCGGTAATTTTAGCAGGAGTAATGGAAGTAGTAATGTCTACAACGGTTGCTCTTGGTACATTGATATCACAAAGCATACGAGCAATTTCCAGAGAATCCATTGCCATGTATTCCTGTGCTTTTTCTGTGCGGATACCGTAATTTGCGATGAAGGTATCGAGCATATCGAATTCTGCTCTTGCCTTTCCATCCATTTCTACGATAACGCCATTTTCAATTTTTAAGCTCGGAGTAGGATCTCCGGGGTTATTCATTGCAATAAGACCTACTTCAGGCCATTCTTTTACGAAACCGTCCTTTTTAACCGGACGAGCATCTAACGCTTCAAATCTTTTTGATCTCATAGTCATTCCTCCTCTTTTCTATAACTATTTCGCTACTGCTTCTTAAATATAAGGAGTTGTAGAAGATGGTGCAGGACCAGCCATAGCTTCCAGAGCTGGTTTACCAACTTCTCTTGCAGCGTAAATAGCTTGACGAACAGCACCTGCGTCGCCAGAGAAGAAAATCATGGACTCGTTTGAATACTGTGTGCCACCATTATCAGGTGAAGCATAACCAACTAATTCTACATTAGCAGCTTTTAAAGCAGCATCAGACATTAATACGCCGATACCCGCAGGAGCGCCTACAACAATACCGAAAGCTTTGCCGATTGGAGCGCCTAATACCATGTTACAAGCGAAAGAAGCTCTTGCTGTGTACTGGAATTCCAGATGGCCAGCGTCGTTTCCGTATACATCGCCGAAAGTTCTGTTTAAGTCATTTAAAGCTACTTCAACAGCACGTTTAGCATCAGATACGTCTTCAGCACCGAAAATAATTAAAGAACCGTGACCAGCGCCACCTTTTGTATCTCTTGCGAATTCGCAGGAAACAACTTCTGTGTTGGTCGCTTTAACAGCTTCGTCAGCTGCGAAAACCTGAGGGCCGGCACCAGTACGAGCGGATAAAATACCGATTGATCTATATTTAGGGTCAATTTTCATTGCTTCATGTAACTGAGAGTCTACATTAGCGATTACAAAACCAATGGTGTCACCAATGGCGGTTCCAACGAATTCAGTTAAGCCACAAACACCAGTTGCTGCTGCACAAGTACCTGTTTCTTCAACTTCGTCCATTTTTTTCATGACTTCTTCCATCAATTTGTTCATTAAATCATCTTTCATTAATCTACACCTCCATTAAATTTAGATTAAAAACTAGGTAACATTTTTTCCACATCTTGATGTGGTCTTGGGATAACGTGTACAGAAACAACCTGACCTACTTTGTCAGCTGCAGCTGCGCCAGCGTCTACGGCTGCCTTTACAGCACCAACATCGCCACGAACCATAACGGTTACTAAACCAGAACCGATTTTTTCATAGCCTGTTAATACTACGTTTGCAGATTTAACCATTGCATCAGCTGCTTCAATACAGCCAACAAGACCTTTGGTTTCAATCATACCTAAAGCTTCATTTGTCATAAGCTTTGCCCTCCTTGGTTGATATTAATATTCTTACTGTTACTATTTTAATCCATATGCGGGAGTAATTACTTGCACTGTTGTTATAAAAATATTGTCTGATCTCCGCTTTTTTTGAAAACGGTTTTCAATTTGGTTTCTTTTTGTCTTTTACCATTTAAAGCCATGTCTTTTTTTGTCTTTTGACGATATTATTTTGCGAATTTTCGTAAAATAAAAACAGGAAGTGCATTTTTTAACAGCACTTCCTGTTTTTACAGCCTGTTTTTTACAGATTTTTATGTGTTCATCTTTTTTTGCTTTAAGAATAAGATCAGGAAATTTCCTTTTCCTCCTCTTTTCCCTCACCATTGTCGCCCTTTCGCAGACGTCTGTATTCCGTCGGCGTCATGCCGGTGCTTTTCTTAAAAACCTTACTGAAATAATTTGGCTCATGGTAGGACAAATCCAGCGCGATGTTGATAATCGGCACATCTGTATTGAGTAGCATATCCTTGGCAATCTCAATTTTGCGCTCGGTGAGGTAGGTGACAAAATTGACACCGGTTTCCTTTTTAAAGATTTTACTCAGATAATAGGAGCTCATGTTGGCGTACTCGCCCACCTGATCCAGCGAGATGTCCTTATGGCAGTTCCGGTCAATATAATTCAGGATATCCTCGATATTATTCTTCCGGTTTTCCTTATTATCCATGAGGTGGTCGAAAATCTTGTCGATGACCTTCATGATCTCGACCTTCAGATCGTAGCGGTTTTTATAGGAGGTCACAAACTGCTGGTTGTTCTTCATGCGCAGCGGACTTTTGATGTCATAGCCGCAGGTATCCATGGACACAATGTTCAATTCTTCCATAAAATGCTGAATTTCATTCTGGATGGACATCAGGTCATAGCCATAGTGGTCATAGAGCAGATCCAGGTACTCCGTAAGCACATTGCGGGCATCGCTGTATTTTTTCTGCACAACCGCAAAAATAACCTCGCTCATCTTTTCATCGAATTTATTTTTAGCGTTCGCTTTTAATGTAGAGATCACCATATTGATGGATTCCATGAGCTGCTGGGGCCGGATGGGCTTTAACAGGAAATCGTCCACACGGGCTTTGATGGCCTGATGGGCAAAATCGAACTCATTAAAGGCCGTGATCAGAATAACCTTTTTCTCCTGATCCTCTTTTTTGATGGCGCGCAGCACATCAATACCATTGATTTCTGGGATATTGATATCCAGCAGAACAATGTCAGGGTCCAGTCTCCTGATCTCCTCAAGGGCGACACGCCCTGAAGATGCTTTTCCAATGACCGTGATATTTTTACCGTACTGACTCAAAATCAATTCAATCGCTTCAATTTCCAGATGTTCGTCTTCTACGATAAATAATTTATACATTTAAACCTCTCCCTAATAATGCCTTACGGGGTATCTTAATCATCACTTCAGTCCCTTTACCAACCTCGCTGTTGATCTTAATACCAAATTCAGGGCCATAATAATATTTTAGCCGTTTATTGGCGTTATTGATGCCAATACCCGTATTTTTGTCATTACCCTGCGCTTCTGGGTCGTAGTTGCCATCAAGGATCTTTTCAATTAACGCCGGAGCGATTCCCTTTCCGTCGTCAATAATGCGGACCGTCACGATATCGCCGTCCTGCTCCCCGGTAATCATCACCTTGCCGCCGGCAGCATGGGGCTCAATCGCGTGGTTGATCGCGTTTTCCACAAAGGGCTGGATCGTCATGAAGGGGCACATCACCTCTTCGGCGTCCTCGTCGATGTGAATGGAGTAATCCAGACGTTCGCCCAGGCGCATCTTCTGAATGGAAAGGTAATTGCGCACATGCTCGACCTCCTCCTTCAGCGTAACGATATTGGTGTTTTCCTTTTTTAAAGTATAACGCATCATATCCGAAAAGGCATAGATCATCTCCTGGGTCTTTTCGGCGTTCTCAAGCAGGGCCAGACGGCCGATGGTGTTGAGGACATTAAAGAGGAAGTGCGGGTTGATCTGGGCCTGCAGCGCCTTGAGATCCGCTTCCTTCAGGGCTGCCTCCACCTCGCTTCGCAGCTTGACCTCTTCCATGAGCTCGAGGTTTTTGTTGTGCAGTTCCTCCTGCATGATGTGGATCATCTGCTTTTCGACCAGATAATTGGCAATCGTATACAAAAGGTCCGCAGCGGCGTGAACCTGCTTCAGTGTGGTCACCAGCGTCTGATCATACAGCTTCTGAAGTTCCGGATTGCCCGAGAAATCCGTGAGCTCGGAAACCGACCCCAGCGGGAGCTTTTTCATTCCCTCCTCGTCAATCCGGACCTGCCCGGACATGATCGCGCCCAGGTAGTTGCCCTTGACCATAATCGGAACCGCTAAATCCACGAGGCCTCCATGACAGATATAGATCGAAGGCTTGCCAGAGCGGGCGGACTCAATGCCCCCGTGCGCATCGGAGCGATAGCAGCACTCGAGACACTTGGCGTCCTCACGGACCTTGGTGCAGTAACCTGAAAAATTACTGTATTCCGTAATGGGATTTCCCTTGTAATCTACGGTAATGGTCGCAAAGCCTGTTGCATCTGAAAAAGAATCTTGAATTTTTTGCAGCACTTCTACATCGATGATATCTGTGATTTTTAATAAGACTCTCATAGATTAACCTCTTTATCTTAATGATCATACTTCAAAACTCTTGTTTGAATAATATTATAACACAAACGTGCACTTTTTTAACCAAATTTTTGACATTTTAGATTATTTTGACTGAAATAGGCATTAAATTGTCCAGCAGTTAAGAATCATTTCAATTTGATGGCAAAATATTCCTTTTTTCATTGCTTTCCTCTTTTAAATATAAAAGTCATATTTTTACTCCTGTAACCTTTTTAAGGTTTATTTAAAGATTCTAAGCGGGGAAAACGGTAATATTTTGCTGCCTGAGGATTCTTAGATTGACCGCTGCTTTTCTTCTATCTTATAATAATAACAGAAACCACAAAGGAGAACTGCCCATGTCCACACAAACTGACCTTTTAAAAATACTGGAGGAAAACCGCGGCGAGCCCGTGTCCGGCGAGGCGCTGGCGGAAAGGCTGAGCCTGTCCCGCAGCGCGGTCTGGAAGGCCGTCAAGGCCCTCAAAGATAAGGGCTACCAGATCGAGTCCAAAACCCGGCGGGGCTACACGCTGTGCAGTGGCAACGACATTCTCTCCGCTGCCTCCATCGGTCCCTGGCTGAAGAACCCGCAGCA
Source organism: Eubacterium sp. 1001713B170207_170306_E7 (assembly GCF_015547515.1). Classification (NCBI taxonomy): domain Bacteria; kingdom Bacillati; phylum Bacillota; class Clostridia; order Eubacteriales; family Eubacteriaceae; genus Eubacterium; species Eubacterium sp. 1001713B170207_170306_E7. Next base: position 111,528 of record NZ_JADMVE010000006.1, on the reverse strand, counting down.
GGCAGAGCGCCTGGAGGTGTACCCCTCCCTTGACTCGACCAACAGCTTTGGTAAGGAGCGCGCGCTGGCCGGGGCGCCGGACGGCACAGTCATCATTGCGGAGTCCCAGACCGGCGGGCGCGGACGCATGGGACGCGCCTTTTTTTCACCGGACGGCTCCGGGATTTACCTGAGCATCATCCTGAGGCCCGGTACGGCCATCAGCCAATCCCTTTTCATCACCATTGCCGCCAGCGTGCTGATCCGCCAGGCCATCGCGGATGTCACGGGCCTGGAGCCTGAGATCAAGTGGGTCAACGATCTCTATATAAAGGATAAGAAAATCTGCGGCATCCTCACCGAGGCCGCGGCCGACTTTGAAACCGGCAATATTGACTACATTGTCCTCGGCGCCGGCATTAATTTTACCGAACCAAAGCAGGGTTTTCCGGAAGACCTTCAGCCTGTGGCGGGCGCTCTCTTTAAGAAAGCCCCGGACGGACAGCTCCGGAGCCGCCTGGCCGCTGAGCTGGTCAACAGCCTGAGCCGCCTCACCCGCATCCCCGAGCCCGGTGAGGTCATGGCCGACTACCGGAAGCACTCCATGGTGATCGGGAAGCCCGTCACCATCCTGAACGGCCGTGAAACCCTGGAGGGTGTGGTCAGCGACATCAACGACTCGGGGCATCTGATCCTAAAAAAAGACGATGGAACCTTTCAGTCCATCGTCTCTGGCGAGGTCAGCCTACGGCTGCGATAATCCCAGGGAACCGGCTGTCTTCTGCCGGTCCTTTTCGTTTTTTTTCTGATTAAAGTTCAGCAGCATGGCCGAGCTGATGATGACTGCCACCGAGCCCACATTGTGGACCAGCGCGCCGGCCACCGGCCCCATGATTCCGGTCATGGCCAGCACAACAGCCACGGCGTTGAGGGCCTGGGACAGGAAAATATTGACGCGGATGGTCCGCATGGTTTTCCGGGACAGGGTCATCAGGTAAGGCACCTTCATCACATCGTCGCCCACAAATACCGCGTCGGCCGCGTCCATGGCAATGTCTGAACCGATATCGCCCATGGCCAGGCCCACGTCGGCTGTCCTCAGGGCCGGCGCGTCGTTGATGCCATCGCCGATCATGCAGACTTTCTCCTGGCCTTTCCACTGGAGGCGTTTGACCACCTCGATTTTATCCTCGGGCAGGCAGTCAGCCTCGACGGTGTCAATGCCGGTCCGATCGGCCATATAGAGGGCCGCGGACCGGTGGTCCCCGGTGATCAGGGCGGTTTTAAGCCCCTGCGCCCTCAGTTTCTCAACCATACTTGGCGCGTTGTTGCGCAGGGTATCGGCCAGCACCGCGTAGCCCGCTGCTTTTCCATCCACCGCGATATAAATAAGGGTAGCGCCCTCTTTCAAGTATTTTTCCGCAGATTTTTCAAGGCTTTCCGTCACAGAAACGCCCATGGCGTCCAGCAGCTTTCGGTTCCCAGCTGCAATTTCATGCCCCTCCACCACAGCCTGGACACCCTTGCCAGGCAGCATCGCAAAAGTCGACGGCTCTGGCAGCGTTTCTGAGCGCTCTTGAGCATAATAGTCTGAGACCGCCTTGCCGAGCGGGTGCTCCGAACGGGCTTCGGCGGCCGCCGTCCACCGCAGCAGCGGCTCCTTTTCCCATGGTTGATCACATTCAAAGGCCCGCACACAGGGCTTTCCGTAGGTGATGGTGCCGGTTTTATCAAAGGCGACACGGTCGATGGCCGAGAGCCGCTCCAGCGCGTCTCCGGACCGGATCAGAATCCCGTTTTTAGCCGCGTTGCCAATTCCAGCCATGATGGCTGTTGGCGTGGCGAGCACCAGCGCACAGGGGCAGAACACGACCAGAATGGTGACCGCGCGGGTCAGCGCTCCAGTCACCAGACCCGTGATAACTGCGGCTGTCAGCGCCAGCACCACAATAACCGTGGCCCAGCGGTCTGCCAGGTGCGCAATGGGCGCCCGGCCCGCGTCGGCAGACTCAACCAGGCGGATCATCCGCTTCAGGGAGCTATCCTCAGCCGCCTTGGTCACCCGGATATCCACTGTGCCAAACTGGTTCATGGTGCCGCAGAAAACCTCGTCGCCCTTTTCCTTATCAACCGGCAGCGATTCCCCAGTCATCAGGGACTGATCCACCGCCGTATCGCCGCAGAGCACAATGCCGTCCACGGGTATCTTTTCTCCGGGCAGCACCCGCACCGCCTCACCGACGGCCACATCCTCTACAGCGGCCATCACTTCTATTCCGCCCCGGATCACCCGGGCTTTTTCCGGCGTCAGGTCCACCAGGCGCTCGATGCCCTTCCGGGCCTTATTCACTGTTCTTTCCTCAAGATATCCGCCAAGGGTCATGATCACTGCGATCTCGCCCGCCGCGAAAACCTCGCCGATCGCCACAGAGGCGATGATGGCGATGGAGACCAGCACGTCCGCCCGGATGTCAAATTCCTTTATCACCGCAACCACCGCACCGATGATAATCGGAAAGCCGCACAAAACAACCGCAATCCACGATAAATCAAAGGCCAGCCGGCCGCCCGCCACAAAATGAATCCCCAGCGCCAGCGCTGAAATAATCATGGTCGCAACCGTTCTTTTTTCCTCATCCTTAAGCCAAGTCATCATGATTTCCTCCTCATTTACTCTATACCCCTATAGGGTATATTTCTTTGGAGAAAAAGTCAAGCACATATCAAAAATTTATCTTTTATTTTTTTGGTATGGCGCATTTCAGACCGTACCGTTAAACTCAAGAGACGAAGCCTTTTACCTAAGAAAGAAAAAAGCGGCCTGCGGGTACTGCGCTCGCAACCATATCTTCCTCGCTAAAGCTGACGTTTTATCTTACCGGTGTCCGGCTGCTCCGATAAAGCGGCACGATTCCTGACCGTTCACCACAGCGCCTGGTTCTTTTTTCTTATCTGGATAAAAGGCGCAGTCCCGGGCTACGCCGCTTCCTTAACGTATCCGGGTCCCTCTTAGGTTGCTGCCACTTCGCAGCAGCATTGAGAGCGCCGGTCGCACTGGCTCCCGGCTTGTGCCAAAGGGGAAGGCGCGTTTTAGTTCGTACAAAAAAACAACCCGTATCATGGCAATACGGGTTGTCTTTTACAGCTTTTCTTTTATCTCTCTCTTTTTCAGCCACCGGAACAGCAGCACGGTCATGGCAATGGTCAGGAGGGCTGAGGGCAGGCCCACGACAATGACAAAGGTCTGGAGAGCGCTGATACCACCGCCAAGCTTGAGCACGGCCACGCCGAGTATGGCGATGGCGATGGACCAGGACAGGCGGTTCCAGCGGGCCGGCTGGCTGATGTCGGTCATCTCCTTAGACGCGATACAGCCCATGGTAAAGGCGCAGGAATCCACACAGGTGGCCAGGAATACAAAGTAAAGGAGAATGACCCCCACGATGATCACATTCTTAAAGGGCAGCTGGTCCAGCATGGCCAGCACCGCGTAATTGCTGCCCTGCTCGGCGTTGATCCTGGCCAGGTCTACCACACCGCTGCGCTGCAGCTTGAGGGCGTAATTCCCCAGCACGCAGAAGATCGCCATGGTTCCGGCCGAGCCGGCGCCCATGATGCCGAAAATCAGCTCGCGGATGGTGCGTCCCTTGGAGACTCTGGCGATAAAAATAGCCATGAAAGGCACCGAGGCCACCCACCAGCTCCAGTAAAAAACCGTCCAGTCCTGGGCAAAGGTCCCGCCGCCGAACACATCGCTGTAGCTGTTCATGCGCAGGAAATTGCTGAGCAGGGTCCCGAATTCCTCGACCGAGGCGGCCAGAATATAGCGCGCGCCGCTGGCAAAGAAAATGAACAGAATGACCCCGATGAGCAGGTACATGTTGATGTCGCTGAGAATCTTAATGCCCTTGTCCAGGCCTCGGTAGACACTGATGGAAAAAATAAACATCCAGATCACCAGCACCAGCACCTGCAGCTCGGTGGTGTCGGGCAGCCCGGTGATCTTGCAGATAAGCACTGACAGCAGGGGCACCCCCAGGCCGAGGGCCGGAGCGAAGGTACAGAAGGTTGCAAAAATCGTCACGATGTCAATGGCCTTGCCCGGAACGCCCTTGGCGGCTTTCTCACCGATCAGGTCGGTCATCACGCCGGATATCTTGAGGTTTTTGCGCTTGAGCACCAGAAAATAGTAGGAGACCACCAGCCCGGACAACGCGTAAAAGGACCAGGCCACAGGCCCCCAGTGAAACAGGCCGTAGGGAATGGCAATGTTAAAGGCCTCCAGCGAGTAGGGCTCGTAGCCGAAGGGCGGTGACGCGATATAGTTTAACGGTTCGCACACTGACCACAGGATGGCCGATGAGCCAATGGCTGAGAAAAAAATCATGGCCAGCCAGCTGTAAAAGCTGTAGGCCGGCTTCTCCCCCTCGCCGCCGAGGCGGATCCTGCCGTAGCGGCTGCAGCCCACCACCATACAGACAATAAACACCCCCAGGCCAAAGAGCAGGAAAAACCAGTCGAATTTTGTGATGACAAAGTTTCTGAGCACGCCGGACACAGCGATGGCCTGCTCCGGAAAGGCCAGACACGCCGCGGATACCAGGAGCATGAGCAGCAGCGCGCCGAAAAAGATGGTTTTATCAATGGGGATTTTGGTTTTTTGCGGGTCCATATTCCACTTCCGTTTCTTAGATTCAAAAAACAAAGACGGGCCTGCCTGTTGCGCGCCCGTCTATGCCGTTTACTTAATTAAATATTTTTCAATCACTTTCATCTGTTCCGGTGTCTTTTCCGGTTCCTGATAGGCAGCCAGGCGTTCAGCTACCTTTTCTGATGCTTTTTCCTTGACCGATTTTTTATCCTCTGTCTGCCAGGTGTTGTAGTCCACCTTCACAAACATATCCGGCACATAGTGCTCGTTGCGGTATTCCTTGGGGGTGCGGCCAGACATGAAGTTGCCTCTCGGGCCCACCTTGCTGATCTCTTTAGTATAATCTTTATTGTAGTCAATGGCAATCCCCTGGGTCATGCGCTTCAGCATCTTGATGAGCTGCTCGTCCGCCATGTATTTTTCCAGAGAGCTGACGTTAAAGCCGCTGAGCATACCGCAGCTGAAGAAGATCAGGTCTGTGCTGCTCAGGGTGCCGCTCATCAGGTTGAGGGTGGATTCAACCCCTGCCTGGTAGTCCACGTCAATGGCGTCGTTGAGGGCGCCGGAGGTTCTGAACGGCATGCAGTAATATTTGGCCATGGCCGCGCTTGCCAGAGAAATCAGAGCGGTCTCACTGTTGCCCAGAGCCATGGACACAGCTCTCAGGTTGGTGGAGGTGGAGGTGTTGCCGTAGAAGATGGGCAGTCCGGGCTTGATGAGCTGGATGAGTACCGTGACAGCCAGCAGCTCGGCGTTGTTCTGGATAATGGTGCCCAGAATGGAGGCCGGGCTTGTGAGCACTGGCAGCGAGCAGGTGGCCAGCTGCATGGGCTGATTGAGCTCGCAGTAGGCAAACATGGCGTCCAGGCTGTCCTTAACCCAGGCCAGCGGTGAGATCGGGCTGATACAGCCGACAGCCACATATTGGTCATGGACATCCACGAAATCCTGGATCATTTTGACCACGTTGGTGGCAACAGTGCCGGAATCGTGCAGCTTGGTGGCCAGGGCGGTCAGCGAGATGGGCAGCGTGGTGTAGTTTAACAGGGCGGCGGCCATGTTGTAGGATCGGTCCTCTCTCGGCACATCATAGGTGTCACAGAGCAGCAAATGGGTCATGTCGATGCAGTCGCTGGTCTGTACCAGCTTGCAGATATCGACGTAGTCGTGCATTTCGGCAAAACGGAACTCGCCGTTTTCCATCACGTACGGCGGGCTGCCGGCTGTGGCCATGGTCAGGCTTCCCCCGCCCATGTGGTAGCTGGTGCCGTCCGGACGCAGGATATCAAATTCCTGGCTGACCGTGGACAGGCCCTTGGCAATGAGCTCATCGGTAAAATGAATGGTATAGCCATCCACGGTGGCGCCGTGTTTTTTGAAAATTTCAACCGCGCGGTCATCCTCGAACACACAGCCGGTTTCCTTCAGTAATTTTGCGGATTGTTCGTGAATAAACTCAACATCCTTGGCCTGTAAAAACAGTTTTTCAAGTTCCATATGTTATTTCTCTCCTTCAAGTTCCCTAGTTGTTTTCTTATATTATGCCTGTGTTTCTTCAGCGGGTTCTTCGATTGAGATCCCTTTTTTCTTATTGTAGACCAGTACCAGCAGCGCGCAGCCCATGGACAGGATCGCGCTAACGCCCAGGGCGATAAAGATATAGGTATAGGCCTGGTTGCCGTAGCTGTCCAGCCATTTGCCCGCGATCGGTGACACGAACATGTCTGGCAGGAATCCGATCAGTGACAGAATACCAGAGGCAGAGCCGAAGATGGCAGCCGGTACCTTGGTTTCTGTGAACAGTGAGGATTCAACCCCGTATGCCCCGCTTAAGAAGAAGGACAGGATCATGATCAGGATAATGGCCGGAACCATAAAGCCTGCGGTCTGCGGCGCAAGAACGATGACGAACAGGCAGACAGCCGTAACGGCCATACACAGCAGAATGGTTTTGGCCGGCGATTTGATCTTGGTCGCCAGGGCCCCGATGATCGGTGATGAAAAGAGCGAGGTGCCGTACATACGGATATTGCCCATGAGCGCTGCCATGGCCACGCTGGCGCCGAACACGGCCTGTACGTAAGGCACGGTGTAGCTGAGCGAGGTATAAACCGTATAGGTAAAGAACATACACAGGGTGGTGAGCCATACACCGGGGTGCTTAACAGCTGCCACCAGCTCGGATAAGTCGAATTTCTTCTTGGTTTTAATGATTTCGCCCTCAAACTTCGGAATCAGGAAGAAGGACGCCAGGGCAAAGGCGATGTTTAAGAATGCATAGAACATGAGCACCATGTTAAAGCCGGAAGCCGGATCTGCAAAGAGGTCAAAAATCCACATGGAAATAAAGTTGACCACCAGGCCGAGGATCCCGACGATCCCGTAGCTGATGCCGATGTTTCTGGAATAGGTGTTGTCTGTGCTGACCAGGCGGATGCCCTTATAGCGGACGCCCCAGTAAATAAAGGTGGTGCAGACCCCCATGAGCAGGAAGATCACCTTCAGGGTCTCATAGCTCGGCAGCGTCGCGTACCAGAAAGTTAAAATTGCAGAAAGTCCAAAGCCGGCAGTCGCCAGGTATTTGACGCGAATCTTGTCTGCCAGAATACCGCCTGGTAAATAGGAAATCATGGCGGTGGTGCCGTAAAGGCCGTAGAGCACACCAAGCTGTTCGTTGGAGAGCGCGAGGCTCTGTAAAACCGGTTCGTAAAAGACATACCGGATCAGGAATGTCAGGTAAACCACTACCGCACCGGAGCTGATAATACCAATTACCGCGTTCCGGGTAAAGCCGCTGATGCTTTCGTTTGTCACTTCGTTTTTATTCATTTTTCCCCTCCATAAAAACTGATAACACTTGGGTCCGGACCATGTGTCATATACAAGTATGCTACAACTATAACACGTGCAACGATTTCTGTCAATAGAATTTGGTTAAAAAATATATAACAGATCATATAACTGTATATATCAATAGCTTGTCATTCCATAAATCCCGCCGGAGGCTTTTGTGGTTTTGTAGCAAACTGCCGCTTACGTTAAAGCTTTTTCACAACTCAAAAAAAGGGTATCGCGGCGATACCCTTTCACTTTAATATTTCATTTTTAACTGCATTTCCTCGCAGGGCACATAGGTTTCCGATACCCCGACGAGCTGGCCGCTCTCGGTGCGGTAGGTCTGCCGGAAAGCAAAGACGCCGTCGTCCGCGTCGATGAACAGGGTGTCCCGGACCGGGGCGTTGTCGGTCATGAGGGTGATCTCAAGCTCCTTATAAATGTCGTAATTGCCCAGCACCAGGTTCAGCGAATCCATGAGCCGCTCCGGGTTTCTGACCGGCGAGGCGCTGCGGACATTGTGGATAATGTACTTGATGTCCAGGCCGATGGGCATGTCCCGGTTGTAGAGAATCCGGGTGGCCCGCAGGCAGCGGGTATGGTCCGGCACATCCAGGCCAAAGCGCTGCCGCAGGCTGGCGCCGCTCACCTCCTTGATCTCCTCAAGGCGGATGTCGGTCAGATGGTCGATGCTCTTGGTCTCGTGGAAGATCATGGTGTAGGTCTTATGGTTGCTCGAACTCACAAAGAAGCCTTTGCGGTCCACCACGTACACATAGCCCCGCTCCTCCAGGATCGCCAGGCTTTTCTTGACCGTGACCGGCGTGGTCGTGTAGATTTTTGAGAACTCCCGCAGCGAGGGCAGCTGCGCCTCAGGCTTGTACTCACCCTTTTCGATTTTGGCCTGAATATCATTCAGAATAAATTCATAGGTCTTCACAGCACACCTCTACACTCTGGAATTGCCGCGCAGGCGGCACAGGTCGCTCTCCACATACAGCTTGCCATAGCCGATGGGAATATCGTCGGAATCGTACAGCTTCTGCTCAAAGAGCATCATAAACTTCTGCTTCTTCCGGGGTTCTCCGGTCATTTCCTCAAAAAAAGGACCGATCTCCGCGTCGGTCATGACCCCGGTGACAAAGATCTCCTCCCAGTAGCCAAAGCCGTAGTGCTCGCCAAAGATGATGCTGACCATGTCGCGGTAGCTGAAGCTGTCCTCCTTGATGTTCATGCCCGGAAAATAGGGAATGTACTTCTCATCCAGGGCCACGGGCCGCTCGCCCTGGAACAGCATGGACCGGATACAGACGATCTTTGTCTTGGGCGCCACCTGCAGGTGGTAGACCAGCTCGATAGTGGGGGCCATGATTTTGGCGTGGATGAGCTTGGCATGGCTGTAGCCCCCGCGGATGATCTCGTCAATTTTGAAGCCCACGTCAAATTTGTTCAGGGAGTACTCCCGCACATAGGTGCCCTTGCCCGGGGATGACATCAGGTAGCCCTCGCCGATGAGCACCTCGATGGCCTTGCGGATGGTCATGCGGCTGACAGCGTACTCCTCGCATAGGCTGTTCTCCGATGGCAGCAAATCGCCAGGCTTATAGATATTGCTGAGGATCTTGATCTTAATGGAATCGGCAATGTTGAGGTATTTAACTTCATTTTTGCTCATCTTTTAACCATCCCTGACAGATTTCCACCCCTTTGATGGCCGATTTGGTGTAGGCGTCGGCGCCCACGAAATCGCTGACGGTTTTGTTGGCCACACAGCCGCCGATGATGATCCGGACCTGATCCCGCATGCCCGCCTCCGAAAAGGCGTCCACCACTTCCTTAACCGAGGGGATACAGTCGGTGAGCACAGCGCTCAGGCCGATGATGTCACACTTGTACTTCCGGGCTGCCTCCACAAAATCCTGGGCCTTGACGTCCACGCCCAGGTCCCTGACGATAAAGCCGCCGGCCTGCATGGCGCCCTTGAAAATGGACTTGCCGATGTCGTGGATATCGCCCTCGACCGTGCCCAGCAGCATGGTCTTGCCAAACTCCCCGGCCTCGATGCCGTCGTAAATATCACACATGTTGGTGTACTCCAGCACATTTTCAAAAATAATGCCCACCACCATAAGATCCGCGATGGAGTACTCGCCGGTCTCGTAGCGCAGCCCCACCTTTTCCAGCCCCTTGTTCAGGGCCATCCAGATATCCTTGGGCGGCGTCCCGGCCGCCACACAGCGTTTCACAATCTTCAGAACCTTCTCCTCATCCAGCTCCTCGATGGCATTGATCAACATTTCTAACATAATGCTCTCTCCAGTTTATCTATCAGTTTATATAAATTTTAAATAATGAATCTCAGTCGACAAAGCAGCCGTTTGCCCATTGCCAACTCCCCGGCCTAAGAGAAAGGACAAGATGCAAGGCGTGTGCGTTTTTAAATGAAGGCACATATTCATAATATGTAACTGAATTTAAAAACGCTCGCAACGCAGCAGCTTGTTCTTTATCGACGGCCGGACGACCAACGGTCTAAGAGAATGGGCAAAATGCAAGGCGCAGGCGTTTTTAAATGAAGGCGCATATCTACAATATGTAACTGAATTTAAAAAAGTCTGCAACGCAGCCGTTTGCCCATTGTCGACGACCGCTGTAGTATACTTGTCTAAGCAAATTATATCACAGATCCCGCAAAAATAGCTTTACTTTTTTTAACACTTCGGATAATAATTTAAAATTGACGGATGCCGGGTCAAATGGTAATATATCTTAGGAATTAATCTTGTTTTTTTGAACAAAACCATTGACGGAGGGCATTTATGCATATTCGACCAAAACCCTGGGCCCGGCCCGAGCTTTTATCCTGCGGGTTTTTCATTCCGGAGGCCACGGCCATGCGGGGGCGCTGGCAGGAGGCTTTTGAGCGCCGGGCGCCCCTGCATCTGGAGCTGGGCTGCGGCAAGGGCACCTTTATCGCGGCGCTGGGCCGTCGCCACCCTGAGGTCAACTACCTGGCCGTGGACATGATCGACGCGGTGCTGGGGCTTTCCAAGCGCAACGTGGAGCAGGCCTACGCGCCCGAAGCGGTGGACAACATCCGCCTGACAGCCTGGGACATTGCCCGCATCGGGGAAATGCTCGCCCCTGAGGACGTGGTGGAGCGCATCTACATCAACTTCTGCAATCCCTGGCCCAAGCGCCGTTATCAGAAAAAGCGGCTGACGCACACCCGGCAGCTGGAGCAGTACAAAAAATTCCTGGTTCCCGGGGCGCAGATCCACTTCAAGACCGATGACGACCCTTTGTTTGAGGCGTCGCTGAAATACTTTGAGGCCTCAGGCTTTCAGGTGACCACGCTAATCCGGGACCTGCACGCCTCGGATGAATACCCGGGCAACATCGTGACCGAGCACGAGTCCATGTTCGCGGAGCGTGGCGTCAGGATCAAACTGGCCGTGGCGGAAATACATTGACAAGGAGAGCATTTTGAGAACAATTCTATGGTTTATCCATTTCTGGCTGTACCAGCTGGCCCTTTTACCCAGCCGGTTCAAGGCCCGCAGGCTCGCGGCCGCGGGCGACATGGCCGGGCACGACGCGCTGGTGCGCCGAAAGGTCGGGCCCTGGGCCAGGAGCATGATCCGCACCGCCGGGGGCACGGTGACGGTGGAGGGGCTTGAAAACATGCCCGAGGGGCCTGCGGTCTACGTTTCCAACCACCGCAGCTACTTTGACATCCCCCTGGTTCTGGGCTATCTGGGCGACGACACCAAGCCGCTGGTGGCCAAGAAGGAGATCGGCAAAATTCCGCTGATCCGCGCGTGGATGGAGGCCCTGCACTGTGTGTTCCTGGACCGGGACAATCCGCGGGAGGCCATCAAAAACATCAAGGAGGCCGAGCGCCGGGTGGCCGAGGGCTACTCCATGGTCGTCTTTCCTGAGGGCACCCGCACCGAGGACGGGTACCTGGGCGAGTTTAAGGGCGGGGCCTTTAAGATTGCCCAGAACAACAAGGTGCCTGTGGTTCCCTTCTGCATGAAGGACACGGACAAGCTCATGGGCCGGAACACCCTGTGGATTCACCCGGCCGAGGTGGCGATCCGGGTACTGCCTCCCATCGACACCACGGACTACACCCGGGCCGACTGGAAGAACCTGCCAAAGCTGGCCGAGGAGAGGGTGCGCGAGGGGCTCACCGCCATGGGCGCTGAGGGCTTCCATTAAAAAAGCGGTATACGCTGTTTTGGCGTACACCGCTGTATCGAACCGTTTGGCGACAACTTAAATACGGATTTATTGAATCCAGAGGCGCGGCCTTTTCCAGGCTGCGCCTCTTTTTTGATGCGTCATTCCCCTTCTGAGCCCGTGCGGCCCTCTGCTGGCAGCAGCTCAAAATCCAGAGTGCCCCGCTTCGCGCCGTTGACGATAAGGGTTACCGCGTGGGGGCCGGGGCAGTGCTTTCGTGTGCTCAAATCCGCAAAGGATTGGACTTTCGTGTAGGTTTTTTCCTGATTGGCCTTTAATGAAAGCTCGGATATCTGGAAGATCTTCCGGCTGCGCCGGCCGTTTGCTTTCACGTAGTCGATGCCGTATTCCAGCCGGACCCGGGCTTCCTTTCCAGCCCTGATCTTAAAGGTGAAGACCAGGTCCTGCCCGATGGCCACCGCCGCGGCCGCCAGCGCAAAGCCCGCCACCTCGATGCTGGCGGCGTCCTCAAACCCAAAGAGCTCCAGCACCTCCGGGTTTCCCTTTTTAAGGAGGGTCCGGCACCCATGCTTTACGATCCAGTCTGTGTGCCTGTTCTGGCCGTACCATTTCCGCGCGAGGCCCGCAACCCGGTCCGGATGTGTTTTGGAAATATCGTTCAGGTTATTGGCCACGCTTTTGCGCACATACAGGGACGGGTCGGCTTTCAGCCGCTCTAAAATGGCGAGAACCGGCTCCGGGTCCTCCTTGAAGCGGGGCAGGGCCTGGCCCCACGGCAGCTGCGGCCGGCAGCCCTCGCTGGCAAGCCGGCGGACGTGGGCGTTGTCGTGCCCGGCCCAGAGCGCCATCTGCCGCATCATGCGGGCTTCATCCCTTATAATGAAGGGCCTCACGGCAAACTCGGCGGAGGACAGCGGGGTATACCGCTCCAGCGCGGCCACGGACAGGTCCCAATGGGCCTCCTGCTGGCCGTAGACCTCGACAAAATCCGGGAAGATCATTAAGGCGTAGTCGTTAAACCCGGCGGGATACCCCGCGGCGGTCTCGTCCAGAATGGCCAGCGCCCGGGCATAGTCGTCCGACAGGTACCGGCCCAGGTTGACGGTAACCTGCCGCATGCGCTCTTTCAGTCCCAGGGCCTGCCAAGCCTCGTCCAGCGTGTCCGCCACAAACCGCTCCACCGGAAAGGCGGGGGCCGCCGCCTTTATTCTCAGCCCCAAATCGCGCAGAGACGCCGCATTGTAATATTTGTCTTTCAGTAATTCCGCCATGGGCTTCCTCTCTTTTTAATCTGGGCTCAGCCCAGGGTATCCAGCACGCGCAGCCACTCGTCCACCTTGGCGTCGGAGGGCATGCGCCAGTCGCCCCTTGGCGACAGGGACACAGTGCCCACCTTGGGGCCGTCGGGCAGGCAGGAGCGCTTGAACTGCTGGGTAAAGAAACGCCAGTAGAAGTTGCGCAGCCACTTGTACAGGGTGGCGTCGTCGTAGCGGCCCTCGAAGGCCCGCTGGCTCAGGAAGTAGATTTTATCCGGGCTGTAGCCGTTTCTGAGCACATGGTACATGAAGAAATCGTGGAGCTCGTAGGGCCCCACCAGATCCTCGGTTTTCTGGGCGATTTTGCCCGCCTCGTCCGGGGGCAGCAGCTCCGGCGACACGGGGGTGTCCAGCACGTCGCAGAGAATCCGGCGGATCTCAGCGTCCCCGTTGTTCTCGGCCACGTAGCGCACCAGGTAGCGCACCAGGGTCTTGGGAATGCCGCCGTTGACCCCGTACATGGACATGTGGTCCCCGTTGTAGGTGGCCCAGCCCAGGGCCAGCTCGGACAGATCCCCGGTGCCGATGACCAGGCCGTCCAGGCGGTTGGCCAAATCCATGAGAATCTGGGTGCGCTCCCGGGCCTGGGCGTTTTCATAGGTGACGTCGTGCACGCTCAGGTCGTGGCCGATGTCCTCCAGGTGGCGGGCGGCCGCGTCCTTAATGCTGATCTCGTGGAAGGTGGCCCCCAGGGCGCGGATCAGGCTGACGGCGTTGTCGTAGGTGCGGTCAGTGGTGCCGAAGCCGGGCATGGTGACCGCGTGGATGCGCTTTCTGTCAATGCCGAAGCGGTCGCACACGTTCACGCAGACCAGCAGGGCCAGGGTGGAGTCCAGGCCGCCAGAGATGCCCACCACCATGGCCGGATCGCCGATATGGGCCACACGGCTGCCCAGGGCCATGGTCTGAATATTCAGGATTTCCTCACAGCGCTCGTCGCGGCGTCCGGCGTCGGCGGGCACAAAGGGCTGGGGGTTCACTTCCCGCAGGCAGTCCTGGGCGTCCTGGGCATTAAAGAAGCATTCCATATAGCCGCCCTCTCTCAGGATATCGGCCGAATCGCCAAAGGAGGTCTGGAGCTGGCGGTCGTGCACGATGGCCTCCACGTCCAGATCGGCCACCACCAGCTGGCTTTCGGTCTGGAACCGCTGGGACTGGGCCAGCAGGCTTCCCTTTTCGCAGATGAGGGCGTCGCCCCCAAAGACGAGGTCGGTGGTGGACTCGCCATAGCCGCTGGAGCAGTACAGGTACCCGGCGTTGAGGCGGGCAGACTGCTGCCTGATGAGGGCTCTGCGGTAGGCGCTCTTCCCGATAACCTCGTTGCTGGCCGAGGGGTTCACGATAATGGTCGCTCCCTCGGCGGCCTGGAAGCAGCTCGGCGGCACCGGCGCCCACAGGTCCTCGCAGATTTCAATGCCGACCACCACGTCCTGCCAGCCCTCGTGGCGGAAGAGCAGGTCGGTTCCGATGGGCACGCCCTCGCCGAAGCAGGTTCTGTCGGTGGCGCGCAGCTGCCCGGCGGAGCGGAACCAGCGTTTCTCATAATATTCCTGATTGTTGGGCACATAGGTTTTGGGCACAATGCCCAGGATTTCACCGTCTGACAGCGCCAGGGCGCAGTTGTACAGGCCGCTGCCCGCTGCCACGGGCGCGCCCACCACGATGAGCATGGCCTTACCCTCGGACCATTCTCTGATTTTCTCCACAGCGGCCGCCGCGGCCTTTTGCAGGGTCCGCTGGAAAAAGAGGTCACCGCAGGTGTAGCCGGTGAGGCACAGCTCGGGAAAAACCACAATGCCCACCTGCTTTTCCCAGGCTTCGGCGCACAGGGCCAGCACCGCGTTGGCGTTGGCCGCGCAGTCTCCTGTCTTGATGACTGGCACCGCGCAGGCGGTGCGAATATATCCTAAATCTTTCATATTTACCCTTTCTATTTCATTGAAAACATTATCTTTTTTGACGGGCGGGGCGTGGTCTGAAAATCCTGCCCCAAGATATAGTTTTGCTTTTATCTCATTATACCGCGAATCGGATTTATGAACAAGTGTGGATAACCAAGGGGGTTTATCCACAAGTTATGCATAAACTTTTCCAGAACCTTATCCACAGTTTCTTCACTTTTCAACAACGGATTTATGGGCATTTCTTCACTTACCCACCAAGTTATGAACATTATCCACAGGAAAAACGCATGTTTTCCACAGTTTTACACATTTTTAACCGGTTTTTATAAACAAAGCCCAGGTTATCCACAGTTTTGCACAGGCCTATATCTTGTGTCAAGAAAGAATTTTTTATAATTTTTAAATTGAAAGTAAAAAACTCAACAGGCTGTCAATAAAGGGGTGCTGTCTGAGACTGCGCCCGCTTTCTTCCTTAGGTAAAAGGCTTCATCTCTCTGAATTTTCCGGCATGCTGAACCGCATTCCTCAAAAAATCAAGGGGTATCTTGGCGATACCCCTTGAAAAATTTCCTTATTAACGGCTTCCCTTGTTTTTGTAATCCATGGCCGCTGCCACAAAGCTGCTGAACAGCGGGTGGGCTTTGTTCGGGCGGGATTTGAATTCCGGGTGGGCCTGGGTGGCGATGAAGAAGGGATGGTCCCTGAGCTCGACCATTTCCACCAAAACGCCGTCCGGCGACATACCGGAAAAGACCAGCCCCTTTTCGGCCAGCACGGAGATGTACTCGTCGTTGACCTCGTAGCGGTGGCGGTGGCGTTCCTCGATGGTTTTTGCGCCGCCGTAGGCCGCGCAGGCGTGGGAGCCTTCCTTGATCTCACAGGGGTAAGCGCCCAGACGCATGGTACCGCCCATGTTCTGGATCTTTTTCTGTTCCTCCATGAGGCTGATGACCGGATAAGGCGTTCCCTCGTCCAGCTCGATGCTGTTGGCGCCGTCGAGGCCGACCACGTTGCGGGCGTACTCGATGACGGTGAGCTGTAAGCCCAGGCAGAGCCCCAGGAAGGGGATTCCCATCTCACGGGCGTAGCGGATGGCTTCGATCTTGCCCTCGATGCCGCGGTTGCCAAAGCCCCCGGGCACGATGATCCCGTCCACGTCCTTCATGATCCGGTCCACGTTCTGTTCGTTTAAATCCTCGGAGTGCACCCATTTGACGGTGACCTCGGCGTTGCCCGCGATGCCGCCGTGGCGCAGGGCCTCAGCAACGGACAGGTAGGCGTCATGCAGCTCGACGTACTTGCCTACCAGGGCGATGGTGACCTTGTTTTCCAGGTTCTTGGCCCGGGTGACCAGGTCCTTCCACTCGGTGAGGTCCGGGTCCTTACAGCGGATTTTGAGCTTGCTGCAGACCAGGCGGGCCAGGCCTTCCTTCTCAAGCATGAGGGGCACTTCGTACAACTCCGGCGCGTCCAGGTTGGTGACGACTGCGTCCTTATCCACGTTGCAGAACAGGCTGATCTTGTCCTTGAGGCTGTCCTCCACTTCCTTTTCGGAGCGCAGGACAATGATGTCGGGCTGAATCCCGATGCTGCGCAGCTCCTTGACGGAGTGCTGGGTGGGTTTGGTCTTGAGCTCGCCGGCCTTGCCCAGATAGGGCAGCAGGGTGACGTGGATGTAGAGCACGTTTTCCGGGCCCAGGTCGCCCTCAAACTGGCGGATGGCCTCCAGATAGGGCAGGCTCTCAATATCGCCCACGGTGCCGCCGATTTCGGTGATGACCACGTCCGGGTTGGCCGCGCTCTCGGACACGCGCAGGATGCTCTCCTTGATCTCGTTGGTGATGTGCGGGATGACCTGCACGGTGCCGCCCAGGTAGTCGCCCCGGCGTTCCTTGGAGATGACGTTCCAGTAGACCTTGCCGGTGGTCACGTTGCTGTACTGGCCCAGGCTTTCATCGGTAAAACGCTCATAGTGGCCGAGGTCGAGGTCGGTCTCTGCGCCGTCGTCGGTGACGAAGACCTCGCCGTGCTGGTACGGGCTCATGGTACCCGGGTCATAATTGAGGTAGGGATCGAATTTCTGAATGGATACCTTCAGGCCTCTGGCCTTGAGCAAACGCCCCAGGGATGCACTGGTGATCCCTTTTCCTAGTGAAGAAACCACGCCGCCGGTTACAAATATATACTTTGTTTTCATTACGCCTCCTGATGATAAAATAAAGAAAATCACTGCAAAAAAGTGGTTTTTTTTTTGCAGTGATGCAATTAACAATATATATATCTATTTTACCTTTTCTTTCAAAAAGTGCAAGGGAAAGTTTTAAAATTCCTGAGAATTTTCTGGTTTCTTCCCTACCGTCTGCGCACTTTCCTTAAAACGGCGATGAGGGCCAGCAGCGCCACGGCGCCGAACACACCGGCGTAGGTGGCCGGAGCCCCGGTGTTGGGGTTCACGCTGCCCTTTGTGACCTGTGGCGGCATCTCAAAGCCCTGGGGTGGTGTGAGGTCAGGCGTGCCCGGTTCTGCCGGCGGGGTGACCGGCGGGTTCACAGGCGGGGTCACGGGTGGATCCACTGGCGGGTCGACGGGTGGGTCGACGGGCGGCTCTTTTTTGGCAAAGCCGACGTCTGCCGCCTCTGCCTCCAGGGCGTTCAGGGTTATGGGCTGCTCCTGGTTCTCGGTGGTGCAGACGTAGCCGTCGCCCCGGTCGCTGACGGTCACGGTGTACTGGCCGTATGGCAGGCTGGCGAAGCGGTAATAGCCGCTGCTGTCCGCAAAGGTCTCGCCCACCTTGTCCCCGGCTTCGTTGTACAGGGTGACCACGATGTTGCCCACTGGGGGCTCGGTGTCGCGGTCCCATTTTTTATCCCAGTTGTCGTCGTAGAAGACATTGCCGCTGATGTTTCCCAGCTTTTTGGGCTCTGGCGGGGTCTCGCAGTCCCGGCACTGGTTGGTGATGTCGTAGCCGTTGTAGAGGGTGTCGTAGCCCGGCACCGGGTCCTCAACCACGGTGTAGACCACCGGGGCGCCGTCGTCGCCGGTCTTGTCCAGGTTCTCGAAGCGGTACTGCCAGTCCGGACCGGTGACGGTCTGGGCGGCCAGCTCGACGCCGTTGGCCATGAGGCGGACCTTAACGCTGCCCGGGCGCTTGCCCTCGGCGTCGTTGTTGTCTCCCCAGGTCTTGGTGCCTGTGATCTGGATTTTTTCCTTGGCCGGGTGCACGTTCACGATGTTGCTGCCGTTGTAATCGGCGCTGTAGCCGTCGGGCAGATCCACTTCCTTGACGGTGTAGACAATGGTGTCGCCGTTCTGATCGTAGCCGGGTATGCGTTCAAAGTTGTAGGTCCAGTAGTTGTCCTCGGACATGACGCGGGTCTGGCCCTCCACAGGTGTGGCGGCCGCGCCCCCAATGCTCTGCATGAGCTGTACGGTGACGCTCTGGGGCCTCAGTCCGTCCTGGTTGTTCTTGTCGCTCCAGGTCTTTTGGCCGTGAAGGCTGGTGACCTCGTCGCGGACATTGGTGAAGTTAAAGGGGTTGTCCGGGTCCTGGTAGCCGCCGTAGCCGGCCGGGATGGCCTCGGTCACGGTGTAGGTGATGGTATTGCCCGCTGCGTCAAACTTGTCCAGGTTACGGTATTCGTAGGTCCAGACATCGCCGTCCTGCTTGCTCCATTCGGGCTCCCGGTCCGGCTGCTCCACGCCGTTGGCCATGAGGATCAGGTCCAGATGGGGCCGGTTGACGCTGTGGCCGTCCTTCCAGGTTTTCTGCCCGGTGACGGTAACGGTGGGAATGCGGGTGTTGACGATATTGGTGCCATCGTAGCTGGTGGTGTAGTGTTCGATGGGGTCTTCCCGGACGGTGTAGTAGGCCGGGTCGGCCGCGGTGCCGGGGTCCAGGTCCTCAAAGCGGTACTGCCAGTCTGGGCCGGTGACGGTCTGGCTGGCCACCTCGGTGCCGTTCTTCATCAGATGCACGGTAATGCTTTCTGGGCGCAGGCCCTCGGCGTTTTCGTTGTCCTCCCAGGTCTTGGCGCCGGCCACCTCGATTTTGGGCTTGGCCGGGTGGGTGTTAATGATGTCGGTGCCGTTGTAGCTGGTGGTGTAATCATCCGGATTGATGCCGGTTTCGGCCACGGTGTAGATGATGTCACGGCCCTGGCTGTCGTAGGCGGGCAGGTCCATAAAGCTGTAGAACCAGCCGCTGTCCTCGCTGGCCACAGCGGTCCTGCCGTCCACGGGCACAGCGGCGCCGTGGTTCACGCTCTGCATGAGCTGGACGGTGACCTGAGCCGGGCGCAGGCCGTCCTTGTTGTTGTCGTCCTGCCAGAGCTTCTGGCCCTGGAGGCTGGTGAAGCCGGTGCGGGTGTTGGTGATATTGCTGCCGCTCATGGTGGTGGTGTAGCCGTCCATGGGGGCTTCTTCCACGGTGTAGGTAATGCTCTGGCCATCCTTGTCGTATTTCAGCAGGTTTTCAAAGGTGTAGGTCCACACGTCGCCGTCCTTGTCGGACCAGAAGGGCACGGCGTCGTTGACCACCTCGCCGTTTGCCTTGAGGGTCAGCTGGATATTGGGGCGCTGGCGGTTATCCCGCCCGCCGTCCTGCCAGGTTTTCTGGCCGGTGACCTCGGTGGTGCCAAAGCGGGTATTGGTGATGTTATTGCCGTCGTATTCGGCCTTGTAGCCGTCGGGCACGGCTTCTTCCACGGTGTAGGTGATGCGGCGGCCGCCTGCGTCGAATTTATCCAGATTGTCGAAGCGCCAGGTCCACACGTCGCCGCTTTTGTCCCAGACGGGGGCCGCGCCGTCTACAGGGACGCCGCCGGCCTTGAGGGTCAGGGTGACGTCTGGCCGCGGGCCGCCCTCGTCCTTCCAGGTCTTGGTGCCGGAAAGGCTGGTCTGGGCGGTGCGGGTGTTGGTGAGGGTATAGCCTGCGGTCATGTCGCCCTGGGTCTGGCTGGTGTAGCCGTCCACGGCCACCTCGGCGATGGTGTACTGGATGGCCTTGCCGTTTTCAAACTTAAGCAGGTTTTCAAAGCTGCCCTTCCAGCCGTTGCCCGCGTTCAGGGTCAGGCTTTCCAGGGTGGGCTTGTTGTTTTTCAAAAGCTTGACCACGATCTCGGTTGGCCGCAGGCTGGTGTCGTCCACGTCGTTCCAGTACTTCTGTACCGGGATATTGATGGTTTCGGGCGGCACGTAAT
The DNA here is from genome assembly GCF_015547515.1 of Eubacterium sp. 1001713B170207_170306_E7. NCBI lineage: Bacteria > Bacillati > Bacillota > Clostridia > Eubacteriales > Eubacteriaceae > Eubacterium > Eubacterium sp. 1001713B170207_170306_E7. Next base: position 91,439 of record NZ_JADMVE010000006.1, on the reverse strand, counting down.
AGCCCACGTCGGTGTTGACCACCTTGGGGGTGGCGGGGTCCACGGTGGCGTACTGCAGCTCGTTGGTCTTGGAGGGGTTCTTCTTATCCCTGGTGGTGCAGGCGTCCAGGCCCGGATAGGGGCTGACCACCTGAACTTGGTAGGGTGTCTCGGAGAAGGGCACGTCCGGGAACACGTAGGTGCCGGAGATGTCGGTAGTCGTGGTGGCGATCACGGTTTTGCCGTCTGGCCCCAGCAGCTGCACGGTAACACCTGGCAGCGGATAGTCCTGGTCGATCTTGGCGTAGACGCCGTCCTTGTTGGTGTCGTAGAAAACCAGGCCGCGGATTTCGCCGTTGGTGTCGTCGGTTCTGGGGATGAGCTCAAGGTTGGTGCTCAGCCCGTTGGGGTCGCTGATTTTGTAAAAGGCCCAGACGTCAAGAATGGTGCGGTTGCCCTTGTTGCCGGAGAATTTCATGGCGCCGTTTGTGCTATCCACACCTGCGCTCTGGTCCGCGCCGTTTTCGTTCAGGGCCGGAACGGTGGTGTTGTCATAGTGGACAGTAAAGCGCTCGGCGTCGGTGCCTGCGCCGTTACAGCGCTCGACGATAACGCCGTTGGGGTTGTTTTCCACATCCAAAAGAGGCAGGTGCACCTCGCCGCCCCGGGCCTGAAGGGTGATCTGGCTCAGGTCGCAGCGGCCCGCAGGCAGCACGTTGCCAGCTGCGTCTTTGCCGTCCCAGGCCACGCTGTTCACGCCGTCCACACTGGCGTTGCCAATGGTCACAACGCCGTGGTCCACGGCCTTATAGCTGCCATCGGCCTGCTTTTCCTGGTAATTCCGCAGGTCGATCTGAAGCTCGTAGCTGTGGATATTCTGGGCGTTGAAGGTAAAGGTGCCGCCCTCGCCCACGTAGCCGAAGCCTTCCTTGAAGCCGGTGAATTTAAAATCGCTCACGGTGCCGCTGGTGTCGGGCTCTGGGGTCATGCCCAGGGAGCTTAGCAGCTCGGCGTCCGGCGGGTTAAAGAAAACACGGTCGTTGATGTCCAGGCCGCTGTCGCCGGCGATGGGCGAGTTGAGCTGAAGGGCGGGATCGTGGTTGATCAGGGTGTTGATGTCCACGCCCTGGCCCGGGTTGTCGGAGTAAAAGGAGTGGTAGTAGCTGCTGTTGCTGTCGTCCACCACCAGGCCCCGGTTGTTGGCGAAGAAGATGAAGCCAAAGGGGTCCATGCCGTTCATGTCCACGCAGTACTGGAACCCGTCGATGGTGAGCACGGTGATCTTGGATTCCAGGCTGCGGCCGTTGTTGCCCATGTTCAGGGTCAGGAAATGGGTAAAGACGCGTCCGGGCACCGGGGTGCCGTCGGCCTTTGCCACGGTCACGTCCCAGGCGGCCACGGTGCTGTCGCCCTGGCCGTTGGCCTTCCAGGCGTCGTTGCTGTCCACATTCAGGGGGCGCGGGTTGTTCCGGTTGCCGCTGTCCAGCCTGGCGTGGAACTCAAACTCGTAGTTCCCGGTCTCGGTGACTTTAAAGGCCAGGGGCTTGTAGCCCGTGCCGGTGCCCGCGATGTCCGGGCCGGCCTTTTCCTGGTCACGGTTCATGAGATAGCCCACGTTGTCGCCGGTATTGGTATCGTACACGATCTCCATGCCCTGCTGGCCCGGTGCGGTGGTAAAGGGCTCGTAGCCGTTGTCGGTGCTGCCGGTATAGCGCAGCACAATGTCCTGTTTGTTGACGTTGTCGGTCACGCTGCTGCCAAAATACAGGGTCTCGCCCGCCTGGGCGTAGACCTTGACGATCTGGTGGCGCAGCACCCCGGCGTCCATGTGGTCGTACCACTCGGTGTAGGGGCGGTCGCCGCCATCGGCGGTCAGCTCACGGCTGCCCTCGGCGTGCACGGGCGCAGCCAAAAAAAGCATGCCGGCCAAAAACAGAAGCATTGCGAATAAAAATGTCCGCAGCGTCGGTAAGCGATGTGTTTTCATGTTATTTTCCTTTTCTGAATGATAAAAATTAACCTTTAAAAGAGTTTTACCCATTTGATTAAGGAAAAACCAAGAATTTGTGCCGCGCTTTTTTTATTTTCAGGGTAAAAAGATTCCATAACAACGCATAACCACTAACTTCCAGACCTTAACCCTGTAATTGGCAATCAAACATGAAAAAAAGACATTTTTATATTATAATATTTATATAAAATAAACATTACATAAAAATGCCTAATACCCCTTATCCTGTTTTGCCGGTTTTGGGATTCTTTATTAAAATGTTAGTGGTTATGCGTTGTTATGGATCTGTTCCCCGTCCTCAAAGACTGCCGGATTCACCTCATAGCCTGTAAAGGTGCGGTTTCCGTTGGTAAAGCGGCCACTTTTCAGATAGCCGTAGTCTTCCAGAATGTTCAGATAGGGCAGCAGGTCTGAAATTTTTTTACAGCCCATGCGTGAAATGCCAAAGAGCTCTGTTTTCGAGAAGATTTTGATCCCCTGTGCCTTTATCACCTCCACTATCCGCTGGCATACCCGCATATTCGGGTCCAGGCCGCTGCCCATGTTATAGATGATGCGGGCGTACTCGCTAAAATATTTGGCCAGCTGATGGGCCTGATCCACGGTTTCCTTGGCGATGGGGGTTTCCATGATGGCGTCGGGGTGGGCGGCGCAGTGGAGGATGCCCACCAGGCGCAGCATCTCGCCGCCGAGCTTGCTGCCCCAGTCGCTGAGGTCCTTCATATCGCCCTTGAGCCGCCGCTCAAACATGGTCTCGTAGGCCATGTAGGCCATCTGGGCGCTGTCCTTGAGCACAAGCTGTCTGGGCTTTGGTTCCAGGGTGATGTGGTTGTCGGCGTACAGGCTGTAGACGGCGTTGTAGTAGTCGGCGTCGATTTTGGGGTCGATATCCTTTGCGGTCTCGATGTTACGGTCCCCCACCCGGCTTTTCGGCATGGTGTAGAGAAACCGGGCGTTCATGCCGCGGCCGCGCATGACGGCGTCGGCCATGATGGTGTCGATGATGATGGGCTGGACCATGAGCAGCACGCTCAGGTTGCTGGCGGGCAGCCGGACCGGGTCGCGGCCCACGCGGTGGGTCTTGGAGCTGCCGCCGGTGTGGCCCTTAAGCATGGCGCCCAGGGTGTGCTGGCCGCCGGTGTACAGGCCCATCATGTTGGCGAAGAGGTCGCCCTCATCGGACATGATGATCATGCGGCCGCCGTTGCGGGCCAGCTCCTGCTCCAGGGCGGCGTTGGTGGTGTCGTCCATATACAGGCAGGGCGGGCATTTTTTCTGGAAAAAGGCGATCTTTTCCTTGAGCTCAAGCAGGGCCGCCTTGAGGCTTTCGCGTTCGGTCGCGTCCTTGCATTTCATGTACTGCTGCTTGGTTTTCTTGAATTCTTCCTCGGCCAGCTCCTGCTCCAGCTCGTAGTCGAGCTGTGCTTTCTGGTACTCGCTCCAGAGCTTCTGCTCGTAGTCCTTGACGGGGCGCACGACCTCGTCGTAGACGCTGGATTTGCGCTCGCCGGGGTCGGCCACCACCAGGGTGTACAGGCCCAGGGGCACGGTGAACTTGTTCTTGGCGTTGATCTCATACCGCTTTTGCAGGCAGCCGCCCAGCAGGCCGAGCACGGACACGCCCACCATGTCCACGGGCACCTGCAGGCTCTCGGCCAGGGCCCGGGTGTAGCGGGCGTAGGGCTCTGGCAGGGATTTCAAGGGGAATTCGGGGCGCTCAATCTCCTCGGTCAGGGGCATGAGGCGGCCCCACTGGGTCTGGACGGTGCCGGTCTCGGCGTACTCCTGCATGCGCTCCTCGTAGTGCTCGTAGTCCTCCAGGGTCCAGCCCTTGCCCGGATCGCAGAGGTACTCGCCCCATTTCAGCCGGAAGTCGGGGTAATAGCGGACGGTTTCGTCAACCGTGGTCTGGGCTTCTCGCTCCGCATCGGTGAGCAGCCGGTCTTCGCCCGTTTCGGGGTCGCGGATACTGATGGGCTCGTGGGTAACACGGTGGATATGCTTGATGTAGGGCTTTCCGGGCTCCCGGTCCTTTTCCTCTACCGTCAGGGCGTTGCTGATATTCTCCAGGCTTTCTTTCAGGGTCTTGGCCTGTTCGGGCGTCAGGGCATGTTCTTTTGCGTCGGTATTCATGTACTCTCCTTATTATAAATAGCTTTTCAGCAGGTTGATGAGCCCTTCCCGGTCCAGGGTCAGGTCGCTGTCGGGCAGGTAGTCGAAGAAATCGCTGAAGGCTTCGCAGATGCCGGGCTCGTCGATGAAGATGGCGTTGAGCCGCCGGCTGTCGTCGCTGAAGCGCTGGACCACGATCTGCTGCTCGGCTGCCTTGATGATCTCAACGTTGAGGGGGATTCTGAATTTATCGGAATCGACGGCCATAAAGGCAGTCTCCCCGCTCTCCACTGCGTCCAGGATCTCCCGCAGAAAGGCCTTGCGCTCCTCGGGGGTGCAGCAGCGCACCACGGTTTCCGGGAAGTAGCAGATCCGTCCGGTCTCGGCAAAGATGTTCAGCCCCTCTGGGGAGAAGATGGACCGCGGCAGGGGCAGCTCGCGGCGGACGTAGGGGCCGTAGACTTCCTCTGCCATGGCGCAGACGGCCTCCCGCCCGGGCAGATCGGGCTGCACCAGGCGCTCGATGCGGGCCGCGTTGAGGCAGAGGCTCAGGCAGGGGTGGGGCTCCAGGCTGGCGTCGCCCAGGTTTTCCCGGGTCCAGCCGTACATGTCCTCGATCCGGTTGGCCCTGCGGGTGAGCTGGGGCAGGCCCCTGCAGAGGCGCTCCACGGATGCCTTATAAAAACTCACGATCGCTTCGTCGTCGTACAGCACAGCGGTCTTAAAGCTGCGGGACAGCTTGAGCACGTGGCGGCTGGTGATGATGAAATAGGGCAGGAAGGTGGTCACGGCCTGGGCTGGGTCGGCGTTGACATAGGAATAATAGGGGTGGTAGCCGTCGCGCCCGCACAGGCTGAAGGACAGGATGTACTGGAGGTGGCGCAGGTTTTTCTGGATGGCGTCGTTGCGGCTGGTCTCCTTGTCCAGGTAGATAAAGTGGTCGATGTCGACCGGGCCGGCGGCGCTCACAAAGGCGTTGTACAGGTACTCGTACACGAACTGGTGGTCAAAAGCCAGGGCGACGGCCAGGTGCGGGGCCTCGCGGTGGTAAATTTCATCGTTGATCACATCGATGAGCACGCTGTTGATGTCGTTCTTGCCCTCGATGACCTGGGTACCGCGCGCCAATACGGGAAAGGCCTTATATTCCCGGCCGCTGATGTCCTCGCTGGGGGCGTAGGTGTTGCCGGCCAGCTCCTCGACCAGGCGCTTGACGCTGTTGCGCCGGTAGTAGACCTTATCCCCGATCCGGGCCATTTTGTAGAGATCGTCGAGCTCTCTTTTCTCAAAGGGGGTCAGGGACAGGGCGCGGCAGAGCTTTTTATAAAAATCGGCGCTGGGCATGCGCTCGCCCACCATGACTTTATGGATGGTGGAGCGGTCGATTTTGGCTTTTTTGGAAAGCTGATAGATGGAAAATCCCGTTGCTTCGACCAGGGTGGTCAGACGTTCACTGAATTGCGACATGGGCTTTCTCCTTTCAGACGTGAATTTTGAGATTAATAGAAATATTATATAACCATTTTCAATAAAATGCAATGTCAATATTTTCATATATAAGGGTATTTTTTGGAAACGTTCTACAAAGGGGTAAAAAAAATACTGCCATTGGCAGTATTTTCACCAAACAGTTTTGGCCGGAAAATTTGGAGCAGTCCGGCATGACGCCGCGGAGCAGTCTTTGGCGTCCGTAAAAACTGTAGAGATTGGACAATTTCAGCCGGGATGTGGCATTCACAGCACCGGCACTTAGGAACATCATATCAGAGTTTTGCCGGGATTTCAATATGTGGCAAAAAGTGTGGCAAGGTTATTTTTCAATTTTAAAGAAAATTTACAGGAATTTTACAAAATATTTCACAGATACCGCTTATGCCTTTTATTAATCTTCTTTATGGGCAAATGTTTCAGCTTCGGAATGTTCGATTCTTAAATAAAAATTAATTCTCTGTCGGAACTGGTAAAAAGAAAACCGAAGGTGTCTGGGGGGCTCCCCAACCCGTACCGCCGCGGTACCCTTTCAATTAAAAAGAAGATACGGCGAAACGCCGTATCTTCTCCTGTGTGGTTGTTTTACTATTTGGCTTTGCGTGCCACAACCTTTTTGGCGGCTTCTACGATGGCGCCAGTGGTCAGGTTGTACTTTTCAAGCAGCTCCAGCGCTTTGCCGGACTGGCCGAACTGATCCATCACGCCGACCTTTTCGACCGGAGCGGGGGTGGTTTCTGCCAGAACTTCACAGACTGCGCCGGCCAGGCCGCCGATGATGCTGTGTTCTTCAGCGGTCACGATGGCGCCGGTTTCTTTGGCGGCTGCTTCGATGGCTTCGCGGTCAATGGGCTTGATGCTGCCCATGTTCAGCACGCGGGCGGAGATGCCTTCTGCCTTTAAGGCGTCGGCGGCTTCCACAGCCTTTTCAACCATTAAGCCCATGGCCATGATGGTCAGGTCGTGGCCTTCCTTTAAGGTTACGGCCTTGCCCACTTCAAATTCGTAATCGTCGTCGAAGATCACGTTGGTGTCCAGGCGGCCTAAGCGGATGTAAACCGGGCCGTCAATGGCGATGGCAGCATCCATCATGCGCTGTGTTTCGGTGGCGTCAGCGGGTACCAGAACGGTCATGTTCGGAACCGCGCGCATCAGGGCAACGTCTTCCACGGACTGGTGGGAGCCGCCGTCCTCGCCAACGGAGATGCCCGCATGGGTTAAGGCGATCTTGACGTTCAGCTTGGGATAGCAGATGCTGTTGCGGATGATTTCAAAGGCACGGCCTGCGCCGAAAATGGCGAAGGTGCTGGCAAAGGGAATCTTGCCCGTGGTGGCTAAGCCGGCGGACATGCCCATGAGGTCGGCTTCTGCGATACCGGCGTTGAAATGACGTTCCGGCATCACCTTTTTAAATTCAGAGGTCTTGGTTGCGCCGGATAAATCGGCGTCCAGAACAACGATATCTTTATTTTTTTCAGCGAGTACCGCTAAATATTCGCCGTATGCCTGTCTTGTTGATTTTTTACTCATGATTAGTCCTCCAGTTCTTTCAGTGCAATTTCAACCTGTTCCGCGTTTGGTCCCTTGCCGTGCCAGCCTGCGTTGTTTTCCATGTAGGAAACGCCCTTGCCCTTGACGGTCTTGCAGACTAAAACAGACGGCTTGCCCTCGCAGGCATAAGCTTTTTCAAGGCCTTCGCGCAGCTGGTCAAAGTCGTTGCCGTCCGCGATGTTGATGACATTCCAGCCAAAGGCCGCGAATTTTTCATCGATCGGATACGGGGACATAACGTCGGTGATGGCGCCGTCGATCTGCAGGTTGTTGTTATCCACAAAGGCGATCAGGTTGTCCAGCTTGTAGTGGGCTGCGGACATGGCCGCTTCCCAGACCAGGCCTTCCTGGAGCTCGCCGTCGCCGAGTAACACATAGGTTTTCCAGTCGGCCTTGTCGATCTTAGCGCCCAGCGCCATGCCGACAGCCGCGGAGATGCCCTGTCCCAGCGAACCGGTGGACATGTCCACACCTGGGATCTTCTTCATATCCGGGTGGCCCTGGAGGATCGCGCCGACCTGGCGCAGGCTGTCCAGCTCTGCTTTATCAAAGAAGCCCTTTGCGGCCAGGGTTGCGTACAGCACCGGCGCGGCATGGCCCTTTGACAGGACGAAGCGGTCGCGGTCTGCTTTCTTCGGCTCCGCTGGATCAACGTTCATCTTTTCAAAATATAACAAGCTCAAAATTTCAACGGCAGATAAAGATCCGCCCGGATGACCGGAAGCGGCTTTACCAATCATTTTCACGATATCCCGACGGATACCTTTTGCTGTTTTTTCTAAGTTTTCCATATGTTACTCCTTCTAATATATTTTAGCACTTCGTAAAGTGCTCATTAACACAAATGCTTTCATTACTCATTGAGATTTTTAAATCCGCCGCCCAGAACCTCCTGGGTATCGGCCAGGGTCACAAAGGCGCCTGGGTCAATCTCATAGATAATGCCCTTAAGCTTGGCGATCTGGCTCCGGTAGACAATGCAGTAGACCACGTCCTTGCTCTGGCCCGAGTAAGCGCCGTAAGCGTGAAAGATGGTGGCGGTCTTGTTGAGGTCGGTTCGGATGCGCTCGCAGATTTCCGGGCTCTTGTCCGAGACAATGTTGGCCGCCTTGGCATAATTGTTGCCCACGATGACAAAATCCATGACCTGTGTGTATAAAAACAGCACGATGATGGAATACAGCATGACCGAGATGTTTTTAAAGGCGATCCCGGCAAAGATGACCACGCAGAAGTCAATGCACATGATCCAGGTGCTCAGGGTCAGGCGTTTGGTCACCTTGAGCAGCATCCGGGCCAGCAGGTCGGTCCCGCCGCCGGAGCCGCCCATGCGGTACAGCACGCCCATGCCGACTCCGTAAAGGACGCCGGCGAAAATACTGGCCAGCAGGACGTCGTCTGAGAAGGGCGGAATCACGCCCGCCATCACATCGACTAAGACCCCGTAGGCCAGGGTACAGAAAAAGCTCTTGAGACCCAGGCTTTTGCCCAGCACCTTGAGGGCAATCAGCTGTGTGGCCACCGAGAATACAAAGGTAACCGTCCCGACCGGCAGCCCTGTCACATAGTAGAGCACAGTGGCCAGCCCGCTGAAGCCCCCCGGCGCCAGCTTATTGGGAATCATGAACATATTGGCAGCCAGGGCTGTCATAAAGGTCCCGAACAAAATGCCTACGTACTCAAAAATGGTACGGGCAACCTTATTATCTTTGATTTTGTTTTCCATTTCCCCATCACACCGGTCGGCGCTGGGCCAACCGGTTTCACCTCATAAATTTTACAGCACTCAGAAGCCGCCAAAAAATCCGTCGTTCAAAATCTCGACCTCCAGATGCTTTTCACCCATAAAATCGTAAATGCGGGGAACCCGCTTGTTCACCATGCAGAGCAGCTCATAGGCGATGGTGCCCAGCTTTTCAGCCAGCTCCTCCACGGGGAGATTCTCCCCAAAAAGCTCTACCTCATCGTAGAGCGAAACGCCCTCAAGGTCCGTAATATCCACCATGCACTGGTCCATACAGATATTCCCCACCACGGGCGCGCGCTGGCCCTTAATCAGTACCTCCGCCCCCTTTCCGGAGAGCATCCGGGTATAGCCGTCGGCGTAGCCCACCGGCAGGGTGGCGATTCTGCGGTCGCGGTCGGCGATGAAGCGGCGGCCGTAGCTCACCGAATCGCCCGCGTGGATGGTCTTAATGTGCACGATCTTTGTCTTAAAGCTCATGACTGGCTTCAGCGCCAGCTTTTCCTTTTTCACCTCGTCCGAGGGATAATGGCCGTAGAGAATAATGCCCGGCCGCACCATGTTAAAGATGGTCTTGTCAAAATCAATGATGGCCGCTGAGTTTTCCACATGCTTGATCGGAATCTCAATGCCCTTATCTGAAAGCGCCTTGACCACCTGGGCGTAACGCGTCAGCTGCAGATGGGTAAAGTCCTTGTCCTGGGCGTCCGCGGTGGCAAAATGCGTGTACAGCCCCTCGACGCGGATGCCCGGCAGGGCAGCCATGCGCTCCACCGCGTCCGCGGCCTCGTCCCAGCGGAAGCCGATGCGCCCCATGCCCGTATCCACCTTGACGTGGACCGGATGCACTGCGCCGTTCGCCACGCAGTAGTCTGAGAGCGCTTCGGCAAAATCCATCTGGTAAACCCCGGGCGTCACATCCCATTCCACCAGCTCGGGGATCTGGTCTGCGCCGGTATGGCCCAGAATAAAGAGGTCGCAGCGGTCAATGCCCTTCTGGCGCAGGGCAATGGCTTCGTCCAGAAAAGCGACCCCCAGGCAGGGCACGCCCTCGTCCTGCAAAAGCTCAGCCACGTCCACGCCGTGGCCGTAGGCGTCCGCCTTGACCACGCCCATGATCCGGGCCTCGGGGCCGGCCGCCTTTTTAATCTGCTCCAGGTTAAAGAGCAGGTTTTCCAGCCTGATCTCGGCCCAGGTGGGCCGGTGGGCCGGCAGCGTGCTAAAATCATCAAAAAGATCCAAGGGAAACACCTTCTGTCTTTAGTAGTTTTCAACCATTTCCAGTACCATCTTGGCCGCGTTGACCACAGATGTCTGGAAATTATTCTGGTAAGTCTCTACCAGATCGCCGTCCGCGTTGTCCGAAATGGAGCGGATCACAATGTAGGGAATTTGGTTGATAAAGGCCGCCTGGCCAATGGCCGCGCCCTCCATCTCCACACAGGCCCCGCCGAAAAGCTGGGTCAGCTCCTGCTTGAGCGCCTGGGAATCAACGCCCAGGTCCGCGGTCATCACACGGCCCACCAGCGCCGCCTGGCCTACCCGGGCCGCCGCGTCCTTGGCCAGGCCGATCAGCCGCTCGTCAGCCGGGAAAAAGGTGATGTCCATGTTGGGGATCTCGCCTCTGGGGTGGCCGAAAGCCGAGCCGTCCATATCATACTGGACGGAATCCTTTGAGATGACAATGTCGCCCACGGTCAGGCCTTTGGCCACCGCGCCGCCCACGCCCACGTTGATCAGGCAGTCCACATCAAAAAGGTCCACCAGAATCTGGGCGCACAGCGCCGCGTTAACCTTGCCCACGCCGCACATCACAGCCACGGCCGGCTTGCCGGAAAGCAGGCCCCGGTAAAAGGTCATACCCGCCTTTTCACTGGTCTGCACCTGTGTCATTTTATTTTTAATGTCCCGCACTTCATCCTTCAGTGCCGCAATGATTCCGATCATACTCTCTCTCCACTCTGTTTTTTATTTTTTTACCAGCAGCACCACGGCCTTGGAGGCAATGCCCTCCTGCCGCCCGGTAAAGCCGAGCTTTTCCTCCGTGGTTGCCTTCACGCTGACCTGGTCCCGGCCGATCCCCAGCCCCGCCGCGATGTTCTCACGCATGGCGTCGATGTAGGGGGCACACTTTGGGGCCTGGGCCACGATGATGGCGTCGATGTTGCCAACCGCGTAGCCTTTTTCGTCAATGAGCGCGCCCACCTCCGCCAGCAGGCCGATGCTGTCCGCGCCCTTATATTTCTCATCCGTATCCGGGAACCATTTTCCAATGTCGCCCAGGGCCAGAGCCCCCAGCATGGCGTCCATAATGGCATGGACCAGCACATCGGCATCCGAATGGCCCAGCAAACCTCTGGGAAACGCGATCTCCACGCCGCCGAGGATCAGCTTCCGGCCCTCCGCCAGCTGATGCACATCATAACCGAGTCCGACTCGAAAGGGATTCATAGGGTTACCTCCACGAATGTTTGTCATAATTTTCATTTAAACGCTCCGGGCCGCCCTGCCTTTTTTATCCGCTTAAAAACAGTGCTCCCGATAGCTGAATCTTATCACATTCTAAAAGATTTGCATAGAGAATCGCTGAACAAAAATTCATGTAATCCTATGCAAATTTACGGTTTTTCCGAATTTTCAAGAATACGCCCAACTTGTTTAATTAAGTAAAAATAGCTGCATTTTCAAACCCCAATTCACGGGTTTAGCACATACCAATTTTTACAAAATTAAAGGCATTCACATCAAATTCTCAGCGGATTTCATCCTCCTCCGAGAACTCCTTATATACCCGGTAGGGCTTGGTAATCACACGGTAGGGCAGTGAACGCAAGAAGCCGTTAAGGTCGGCCTCCATCTCCCGCGTCATCCGCTTTGGCTTTGACATAACCCGGGAAATAAAATCATCTTTGTAGTGTTCTTTGACATATTCCTGGTTAATCTGAATGCCGATGCCACAGTTCTTACAGGTTATCTTATGAATCTGCCCATCCTGATAATCAATCTCATGCTCGGTTTCCTTATCACAGTTCATGCAAAATAAATAGGCATCCACCTTACTGCTCTTTGCCATTTCACGCCTCCATTCTGTTGTCCCGCCGGGACTTTTGTGGCTCTATTATACCATAAATCGGAAAAACCTTCACCGCCGCCAATACGAATTAATGAATAATTAATAAATGAGATTGGAAAATGGAAAAGAGTTCTTCAGGGCCGCCCACAAATCCCCACAATGTCTGTCCTTAACTTGCTTTAGTATGGCGTTCATGCTGATCTCAAAAGCGACTTAGTCCGATTTCAGGTCAATGGAAAGATCGGTTTTCAAGAAGTTCTATTTGAAGAAGCTGGTATCTTCTTTAGACACTGCACCGATCAACCATTAACCCGAAACCGGCTGCGCTGCTTTTTCGACAGAAATCACACCATACTAAAGCAAAACAGGCCAGACGGGGAAGACGGTATTTGCGGGCTTTGGCTCTTGTGATGTGTAATCTATCCCTTAAACAGGCATATAAAAAAGACTGCCGTCACCATCACTGCGTCCCTCGTTCCCAGACAATGGATTGCAAAAAACAAAGCTGTCCGTGGATTAAACAACACCTGGTTCGACATTAAAAATGACTTTCAAAGATTGTCATTTTTACCGAGAGAAGGTGTTTTTAATCCACGGACAGCGGCAATTTTCACAGATCCTTTGACAGCACTCAAGCCGTATCGCGGCGGTACGGCTTGCTATTTCTAAACTCTTATCAAATCCTGAATACACTCCCCGGCGATCATCAGCCCGGCCACTGAGGGCACAAAGCTCACGCTGCCCGGCGGGGTGCATTTCAGGGCAGGCACTTCCTTTGAGTAGAGCACCTTCAGCTTTTTGATGCCCCGGGCCTTCAGCTCCCGGCGCATAACCTTTGCCAGGGGGCAGACCGAGGTTTTGTAAATATCCGTGATCTCAAAACAGGAGGGGTCCAGCTTGTTGCCCGTGCCCATGCTGGAAATAATGGGAATCCCCTTTTCCTGACACGCACAGATCAGGGCCAGCTTGGCAGTGACCATGTCGATGGCATCGATGACGTAGTCATAGGTTTCCAGCGCGAAATCCCCGGCGTTCTCCGGCAGAAAGCACTGGTGCAGCGGGGTGATCGCCGCCGCCGGGTTGATGTCCCTCAGCCGCTCGGCGGCCACCTCCACCTTCACACGGCCGATGGTGGAGTGCAGGGCGATGAGCTGGCGGTTGAGGTTTGTAAGGTCCACCACGTCCTTGTCCACCAGGGTCAGGCTGCCCACTCCGGCCCGGATCAGGGCCTCGGCCGTAAAGGAGCCCACGCCCCCCAAGCCGAACAGGATCACCCGGGCCCGCTGCAACTTTTTAAGGCCCTCGTCGCCAAGGACAAGGGCCGTTCGGTCAAACTGTGTTGCCATTACATTCTTTCCGGCGCGTCAATGCCCAGAATTTCCAGCACATTGGCCAGCACCTGCTTGGTGCCCTTGATCAGGGCCAGGCGGGCTTTCATGAGCGGGGCATCGTCCACGCGCACGCGGCAGGCGTTGTAGAAGCTGTGGAAGGCCGAGGCCAGATCCATGGCGTAGTGGGTGATCCGGCTCGGGTCCATCTTTTCCTCAGCCACGATGATCTCGTTGGGCAGATTCGACAGCATATCCAGCAGGGTCAGCTCTTCCTTTTCCCGGAGCAGGGTCAGGTTGGCCGGGCCCTCGGTATTTCCGTCCGCCTCCATCTGGCGCAGAATGCTGCAGATGCGGGCGTGGGCGTACTGGACATAGAACACCGGGTTCTCGTTGGACTGCTCGATGGCCAGATCCAGGTCGAAATCCAGATGGCTGTCCGGTGAGCGCATATTGAACAGGAAACGGGCAGCGTCGCGGCCAACCTCCTCGATGAGGTCGGTCAGGGTGATCATCTCGCCCTTGCGCTTGGACATACGGGCGATCTCGCCGTCGCGCATGAGGCGCACCAGCTGCATGATGACAATTTCCAGGTGGTCCGGGTTCACACCGGCGGCCTGCATGGCGGCCTTCAGGCGGGCGATGTGGCCGTGGTGGTCTGCCCCCCAGACGTTGATACAGCGGTCAAAGCCGCGGGTCTTAAACTTGTTCAGGTGATAGGCGATATCGCCCATGAAGTAGGTGGGCAGGCCGTTCTGGCGAACCAGGACGTCGTCCTTTTCGCAGCCGAACTCGCTGGTAGTAAACCAGAGGGCCCCTTCCTTTTCATAGACCGCGCCGCTGTCCTGTAAAATCTTCAGGGCCGATTCAATGGCGCCCTGGTCGTACAGGCTCTGCTCCGAGAACCAGATATCATAGTGGATACCGTACTTTTCAAGGTCGGCATGCATTTTTTTCAGGTTTTTTTCAAGGGCGTAGTCTACAAAAAGACCCTTGCGTTCGGTTTCGTCCATGGCCAGATATTTTTGACAGGCCCCGGCGCCGCCCTCCCGGTCGATGAATTCTTCCATGTGCACACGGATGTCGTCGCCCTGGTAGCCGTCCTCCGGAAAGGGAATATCCTCGCCCATGAGCTGACGGAATCGCGCGTCTAAGGAGTCGCCAAACTTGGCGATCTGGTTGCCGGCGTCGTTGACGTAAAACTCGCGGGTCACATCGTAGCCGGTCCACGCCGCGATGGAGGCCAGGATATCGCCGATGGCACCGCCCCGGGCGTTGCCCATGTGCATCGGGCCTGTGGGATTGGCGGATATAAACTCCAGGTTGTATTTTTTGCCGGCATTGCCCTGGGTTTTGCCATAGTTTTCCTGCATGGCTTCGATTTCCAGCAGCACCTCATACACCCAGTCGGCTTTAAGCTTGAAATTGATAAAGCCCGGTCCGGCAATCTCGACCACCTCCACGTAGGAGCTGTCAATGTTCATGTGGCGCACGATGCTCTCCGCAATCACACGGGGGGGCTTATGGGCCTGCTTTGGCAGCTGCATGGCGATGTTGGTGGCGTACTCGCCGTGTTCCTTCTCACGGGGCACCTCCAGATAGATCTCTGGCATGACCTCGACGGAAAAGTCGCCGGCGTCCATGGCCGCGTCCAGTGATTGACGGATGAGCCCCTTTATTTGGTTTTCGATTTTTTCTCTGATATACATAGTATCCTCCAAAAATATTCCACTTTCCTCTTTCAACTAAAAGGGCGAACCTCGTTCGCCCTTTTTCAACCTAGTTTTTATAATTACTGATGCGAATGTCCAGCGTATTTTCCGTGTTGGTCATGCCCTCAACCTCGATGGCGTAATCGACCTTGACATTGACCGGGTCCTTCCGGTCGTTGTAGGCGATGTTCACCCCTTTGGTAAAGATACCCATGGCGATGTCGCCGTAGGGCGTGGAATAAAGCGTCACATTGCGTTTGCCCTCTTCAAATTCCATGAGGGAGTTCACCGAGCCCAGACGGATCACAGAGATTTTGCCGCCCTCCACCTTCACGGTGGTGGTGGTGCCCTCCATGCCCGAGACCTCGGATTCTTTATAGGTCAGACAAGAGATGTTTTTTTCCTTATACATATCGCCTTCGGTTGAAAACTCCATCTTATCCTCATTACGGTGCTGATCGCTCACGATTCCAGTAATCGAAAGCCATACTTTTTTTCTTTCATCATCTGTCACAACAATCACCTCCGAATCGTTATAAACTTTTCAGGCTGCTGCACAGCAGGAAGCCACTGCCCGGAGGCACCTTGCTTCGCGCTTTGTACACTTATTAAAACTTTAGTGTCTCTATTAAATCATTTATGGCTTTATTTTTCAAGGACTTTCTTAAATAATCGGCCATTAGTTGTTGACACGCTTAACCGAAGCGCCCTGGATCAGCTTTTCCACCAGCTCGGTGTAGGAAACGCCCATGTTTTCCCACATTTTGGAGTACATGCTGATATCGGTAAAGCCCGGCATGGTGTTGATTTCATTGATATAAATGTTGTAGGTCGCGCGGGTCACAAAGAAATCCACCCGGCTCAGGCCGCTGCCATCAATCACCTCAAAGGCCTTGATGGCGTATTTCCGGATTTTGTCGAGCAGCGCGTCGCTGATCTGGGCCGGAATCACGATTTTGGAGTCCTGCTGGTCGCTGTACTTGGCCTCATAATCGTAGAATTCCTTGGAGGCCACCACCTCGCCCGGAACCGCAGCTTTGATCTCGCCGTTTTCCTCCAGAACCGCGCACTCGATCTCGCGGGCGTTCAGGAAGCCTTCGACCACGATTTTGTTATCGTAGCGGAGCGCTTCGTTGACGCCGTCGATGAACTCTTCCTTATTATGCGCCTTGCTGATGCCCACGCTGGAGCCCATATTGGAGGGCTTGATGAACACCGGGAAACCGCGTCCGGCGATGTCGTCGATGATGCTGTCCGGGTCCTTTTCCCAGTCTCTGCGTTTAAAGTAAACGTAAGGGCCAACCGGAATGCCGGCGCTCTCAAAAAGCATTTTAGAAGCGACCTTGTCCATGCCCGCGGCGGAGGCCAGCACCCCGCAGCCCACGTAAGGCTTGTTCATGAGCTCAAAGAGGCCCTGAATGGTGCCGTCCTCGCCCATGGGCCCGTGCAGAACCGGGAAGAACACGTCCACATCCTGGATAATGGGATCGTGGAAGATGGAAAAATCCGCGTGGATTTTGTCTGTATCCTGCTCCCAGGAGCCGTCCTTAATTTTTTTATAGTCCCCAGTGTAGACCTTCCAGTCACCGTCCTTGGTGATGCCGATCAGGGTAATATCATATTTTTCTTTGTCAACCACTTCAATGACATTGCAGGCCGAGGCGCGTGATACCTCATGTTCGCCAGACTGTCCACCAAATACAATGCCTAAATTAATCTTTTTCTCCATATTGGATTCCTCCTTAGATTTTTGCGTCAGCCACTCCTGCTCTGTCATGACCCTCAGGCCGTTTTGCAGGAACAGCTCCGCTGTTATGCCGTTTCCAGGCACCAGCTGTTTATGGAAGCTGCCGTCATAGACGCGTCCGCAGCCGCAGGAAGGGCTCTTTGCCTTGAGCACCGCCAGCCGCGCGCCCGCGTCCCTGGCAAGGGATAACGCTTTTTCCGCCCCTTTTTCAAAGGCGTTCGTTAAATCTTCATTTTTTACATTATACACTTTTCGTTCCCCTTTGACTACCCTAATTTCACAGGGTTTTCGGGGAATTTCCAGCCCGCCCAGACATTCGGGGCAAATGGCCACCGCTTTTCCGGCTGCCACCAGTGCTTTAAGCTCTGGCACCAGGTTGTCCCGCCCGTCATACCGGCAGGCCTCCCCGGCCAGACAGGCGCTGACCACCAGCTTTTCGCTTTCTGTCTGCTTCTTTTTCATAACACGCTGCCCTTCTCCCCTCTAGCCTTTATTTTTCGGGGATGCCGTTTTCCTTATAAATCCAGGCTCCGCGCTTGTACACCATTTTCATCACCATATCTTTTACCACAATCTCACCGGTTTGAATCACCGTGCCTCCGGCGATGGTAATGTTATCCTTAAGGGTGGCGCTTTGGCCGATAAAGCAGCGTGGCTCCACCAGCACCCCGCTGCCGATGTTCACCCGGGACTGTATCTGGCAGTAAGGGGCGATCTGGGACGTGGCGCCGACGATGGCCCCCTCGCCGATATAGGTGCACCCGCTGATAATCGCGTCCGTCCCCACGATGGCTCCGGCCCCGATATAGGCGCAGGGCCCCACCCGCACGTTCCTGGCCACATAGGCGGCCGGATGGATCACAGGCTGAAAATCAAGCAATGGAAGGGCATTCATCAGGGCCTCCCGCGCCTTTAAATTTTCCTCCGCGACAATAAAGCTGCGGCCGTCGGCCGCAAAGTTCTCCGCCTCATCAAACTTTCCCAGCACCGGATAGGGGAAATCCTCCGGCGGCGCGTCGCCCGTATACAAAAAACCGACCAGGGCGTAATCCGGCTCTGTGAGCGCGTCCGCGATCACTCTGGCCGCAAGGCCTGTTCCTATAACCACCATTTCTCTCATTTCCGCACACTTTTCCTTTCCTTCATTTACTTTATTTTACCACACCAATGGCATAAAAACAAAAGAATCCACTCCGCATAGGTGGGTGGATTCTTGTCCGTTTCAGTCTCAGGTGCTGGTAGTGGTGGGCATGTAGGGGATCAGCGCTTTGGCCAGCTTGTCCACCGGCATGCTCTGGAGCACGACCCGGCCCGGCCCGGTCAGCGTGGCAAAGAACAGCCCCTCGCCGCTGAACAGGATATTTTTTGCGCCCTTTACCTGGGTCACGTCAAAGCTGACCTTTTCCTCAAAGACCGCGATGTGTCCCTGATCCACGTTCAGCTGCTGTCCCGGATCCAGTGTGTACTCGACCGTGGTGCCATTGAGCTCCAGGAACACAAGGCCCGGCCCGGTGAGCTTCTGGAGAATAAAACCCGCGCCGCCAAAAACCCCGGTTTTAACGCTCTTCTTAAAGAAAATAGAGAAATCCACCGATTCCTCCGCCGCCAGAAAAGCCGTCTTGGCGCAGATAATGGACTGTCCGGCCTCCAGGTGCACCGCGCGGATATTGCCCGGGAAGGAGGCTGAAAAAGCGATCCGCCCCTTGTCCGCCTGGCAGGTATAGGTGGTCAGAAACATCGAGTTGCCGCTGAAGCTGCGCTTGATGGCCTTTAACGCCCCGCCCCGGGTGCTGGTTTCCATTTCAAAGCAGGGGTCCATCCAGGACATGCCCCCGGATTCGGTATAAATCTGCTCGCCCCGGTCCAGCACAAGCTCTACGACTGGCAGGGTGTCGCCGATAATTTCATATTTCATTTTTTACTCCTCATTTGTAAAAAGCCGCCCGAAATCCCGAAAACCGTCTTTTCAGGATTTCGGGGGCTGTTCTGTCCGCAGACGCCTTATTCTGTCAGGGCTTAACCCTCGATGATTTCATTCACTGCCTTTTTCAGAATTTCCATTTTTTCCTCGGCCCGCTCACGGCTCTTGCCCGTAACCGAGTAGTAAACCTTCAGCTTCGGCTCAGTGCCTGAAGGTCTCAGGGCGTACCAGGAATTTTCGTTAAAGACAAATTTAAGCACATTGGATTTTGGCAGGTCGATGGCGGTTTTCTGGCCCGTTGCCACCTCCAGGCTTTCCTTTGACTGGTAGTCGTTGTAGGTCACCAGCTTTTCGTCGGCAAAGGCGTCGAAATGGCCGGCGCGGAATTTTTCCATGATGCTGGCGATCTGCTTCTTGCCCTCAATGCCCTCCAGGGTCATGGACTGGATCCCCTCGATGAAATAGCCAAATTTCTGGTACAGTCCTTCCAGCGCGTCGTACAGGGTCATGCCCTGTTTCTTATAGTAGTCGGCCATCTCGCAGACCAGCGCGGAGGCCAGCACTGCGTCCTTGTCACGGGCATAGCCGCCGGCCAGGTAGCCGTAGCTTTCCTCATAGCCAAAGGCAAAGGTCTTTTCGCCAGTCTTTTCATATTCGGTCATGTGTTCGCCGATGTATTTAAAGCCGGTGAGCACATCCACCACCTCGGCGCCGTTCGCTTTGGCCACGATGCCGCCCAGCTCGCTGGTGACAATGGTCTTGATGACCACCTTGTTGTCGGGCAGCTCCGTGCGGGTTTTGAGGAAATAGTCCACCAGCAGCGCGCCGGTCTGGTTCCCGGTAAAGACCACGAACTCGCCCTCGGCGTTGCGTCCGACCACGCCCACACGGTCGCAGTCCGGGTCGGTGCCGATGATGATGTCCACATCCTGCGCTTCAGGCATTTCCATGGCAATGTTAAACACAGAGCGTTCCTCCGGATTGGGGTAGGACACGGTCGGGAAGCTGCCGTCCGGCTGTTCCTGCTCGGCCACCACGGTCACGTTCTTATAGCCCAGATCGTCCAGCACCCGGCGCACCGGCACGTTGCCGCTGCCGTGGATCGGGGTGTAGATCACCTTTAAGTCACTGCCCGGATTGGCCTTTGCCACCGCTTCGACCGCAGCGGCGTAAGCGTCATCCACTTCCTTACCGATGATCTGGATCATGCCGTCTGCCACAGCGGTCTGCATGTTGGCCAGCGGAATATCAAAGTAGTTGTCAATCTTTTCAATTTCAGCCACCAGCTCATCGGCCGCCGGGGAGACCATCTGTCCGCCGTCGGAGCCGTAAACCTTATAGCCGTTGTATTCCTTGGGGTTGTGGGAGGCCGTGATGACGATCCCGCCCGCAGCGCCCACGTGGCGTACCGTAAAGGACAGCACCGGTGTGGGTCTCAGGCTTTCAAACAGGTAGGCCTGAACGCCCATGGCCGCCAGCACACGGGCCGCGGTCTGGGCGAACTCAGCCGATTTATTTCTGGAGTCAAAGGCGATGGCGACACCCTTTTCCGCATTCTTGGGGTCGGCCCCCAGCAGGTATCTGCCCAGGCCATAGGTCGCCTTTGCCACAATATAAACGTTCATCCGGTTAATGCCCGCGCCGATCTTACCGCGCATGCCGCCCGTGCCGAACTCCAGATCCTGATAAAAACGGTCCTCGATCTCACCCTCGTCGGTCATTGCTTCAAGCTCTGCACGCAAATCCGCGTTCAGCTCCGGATAATCTTTCCATAGTTGATATACTTCTTTGTAGCCCATTGTGTTCCTCCTTATATGATTTATAGTCATTGATTTCGGTTACATAAATCTATTATACCCGAAATAACGGTTTGACTCAACACAAATGCGTGGCAATTTCTGTAAAACTTCTATAAAATTTCCACAAAAAACAACAGGGAACACACCGCTCCGGCGGGCGGCCTAAGCCCCCGCTCCGGATTGCGCGTCCCCATTACGCTGCTCGTTAATGCTGATGAAAATAATTTTTCAGGTATTCGGTAAAACGTTCCTCAAGCCCCGGTGTGCGCAGGCCGTACTCCACTGTGGCCTCCAGAAAGCCCAGCTTGTCGCCTACGTCGTAGCGGCGGCCCTTAAAGTCATAGGCCAGAATCCGCTGTTTTTCGCCCAGGGTTTTCAGGCCGTCGGTCAGCTGTATCTCGCCGCCGGCACCCTTTCCGGTGTTTTCCAGAATGTCGAAGATGGCCGGCGTGATGATATAGCGCCCCAAAATGGCCAGGTTGGACGGCGCCGTGCCGATGGCCGGCTTTTCAACCATATTGTCCACCTCAAAAATATCCCCGGTCACCGGCTTGCCCGAGACAATGCCGTATTTGTCCACCTGGTCATCCGGCACAGTCTGCACGCCGATCACAGAGGCCTGGTACTCGTTAAAGACCTCGATCATCTGCTTCAGGGCCGGCTTTTCCGGGTTGTAGACAATGTCGTCCCCCAGCACCACCGCAAAGGGCTCGTCACCCACAAATTCCTTGGCGCAGAGCACCGCGTGGCCCAGGCCCTTGGCCTCCTTCTGGCGCACGGTAAAGATGCGGGCCATATTGGTAATGTCCTCGATCATCTTGAGCTCCTCGGTTTTGCCCTTCATCTGCAGATTAAACTCCAGCTCCGGCACATTGTCAAAGTGGTTGGTGATAATGTCCTTGTTCCGCCCGGTGATGATCAGGATTTCCTGAATACCGGAGTCCACAATCTCCTCGATGATGTACTGAATTGTCGGCTTGTCCACAATGGGCAGCATTTCCTTTGGCACAGACTTGGTGACTGGCAGAAAACGGGTGCCCAGACCCGCTGCCGGAATGACCGCTTTTTTTACTTTCATAATTCCTCCTGCAATGCTTAATGCATCCCTAATCCATAGTATTTAAAGAGCTGCCGAACCTCCCTGCGCTTGACAAAAAGGTTCTGCAGGTCGATGAGTATATCGCCCTTCATTTTTTCCTTCAACTGGTTTTCGTCAGTGGCCCGGGTGTTCGGCCACTTGGTCAGCACCACCAGGGCGTCGGCATCCTCCGCCGCTCCGTAGATGTCCTCGCAAAAGGTGATGGCGTCCTTTTCCTTAAACAGGCGCCACTTAGCCTGCTGGTAGCCGTCGGGATTGTAAATCCGCAGGCTGGCCTCCTTTTCCACCAGGCTCCTGATAATGTCCAGCGACGGCGCTTCCCGGAGGTCGTCGGTACCAAAATCCGGGGCCAGCCCCAGAATCCCGATGGTCTTTCCAGCCACGCCGCCCATGATGTTCTCAATTTTCGCCACACATTTCTGCTTTTGGCACTCATTGGCCGTGATGGCCCCACTGAGAACCTCGGCGGTCTCGTCCGCCTCCTGAGCGATGCGCACCATGGCGCGGGCCGTTTTCGGCAGAATACTGCCGCCGTAGCCCGGGCCCGGATCCATCAGCTGGGGCGAAATCCGGGAATCCCTGCCCATGATCTTGGTGGTCATGTCCACGTCGATGTCCAGCTTCTCGCACAGCATGGCCAGCTCATTGATGTAGGCGGTTTTCACCGCGATCAGGCCGCTGATGGCGTAGTCAGCCATCTCCACCTCTGCCGGGGAGGCGTCGATGATTTTGTTCATCACAATACCCGTCTCACGGTACAGACGGCGTATCTTCTCACGGGCCTCCTCGTTATCCGCGCCGATGGCCACAAACCGGGGCCGCTCAATGTCCTTCAAAAAGCTGCCGGGCTTGGCAAAGGACGGCGAGGACACCACATCAAAACGAATGGCCTCCTCCCGCTCGTCGAGGGCCTTCTGAATGGTTTCCTCGATCACCACCGACGAGCCCGGCGGCACGCTGGATTTTAACACCACAATCTTGGGCGACTCCATCTGGCTGCCGATGCTCTGGGCAATGGCCTTTACAAACCGCAGGCTGGGCATGTGCTCGTCATCCTCGGGAACCTCACAGGTAATGAAAATAACCTCCGACTCCTTGATAACCTTGCGCAGATGGCCGGTAAACTCCAGATTTCCCGTCGCCTCAGCCTCGGCCACCACCCGCTCCAGTCCAGATTCGTAGCCGGGAAATTCGCCTTCCTTCACGGCATTGACAATTTCTTCATCCATGTCGGTGCAGTAAACCCGATGCCCGCCGCGGGCAAAGGAAGCCGCGTACGCCAGTCCCAGGACTCCTGCGCCTATTACACTAATGATCAATTTGCTCTCCTTCAAAATAAACACCGCTCTTCTCAGCAGTATTTAGTGCTTTATAAATGGTATACTTAATATCAGATTATAACACAAACACCGCTGGTTTTCCATTAGAAATTCTGATTCCAGGGCATAGAAAAAGCCTCCCGAAATCCTGAAAAGGGATTTTAGGAGGCCTGATGGTCTTATTTATCGTATTTTTTCTCAATGTCGCCGATCATGTCGATGCGGCGCTGGTGGCGGCCGCCCTCAAACTCGGTGTGCAGCCAGGTCTTGACAATGTTCTTTGCCAGGTCGTCGCCCAGAACACGGCCGCCCAGCACCAGCACGTTGGAGTCGTTGTGGCGTCTGGTCATCTCAGCCATGTATTCGTTGGTGCAGAGTGAGCCGCGGATACCGGGAACCTTGTTCACCGCGATGGAGATGCCCACGCCGGTGCCGCAGATCGCAATCCCGCGGTCATACCCGCCGCCTGCCACGGCTTCGGCAACCTTCTGTCCATATACCGGATAATCCACTGATTCCGCTGTTTCAGGGCCCATGTCCGTATAGTCGATGCCTTCCTCGCGAAGCAATGCCATCACCACCTGTTTCAGCTCAAAACCGCCGTGATCCGATCCAATAGCTAATTTCATTTGAGTTCCCTCCGATTCGTTTTTATTTATTATAACATACTTTCCCAATTTTAACGATAGTAAACATAGAGAAACTTTGTGAAAATAATGCATCAAAAAGCAACCCGTACCGCAGCGGTACGGGTTGCTTTTCTGTTTCATATAAAATGGTAGCCGCCGGCCTTGTACAGCCGGTTGGCCAGCGCCAGGGTATCGTTGCCCACCTCGATGTCCTCGGCGTAGATTTTCTCAATGCCCAGGTCGTCAAAGGTGCGCAGCCGGGCGAAAAGGTTGTGGCTCATCTCCTCCGGGTCCTCACGGCTACCCAGCGAAATGATGATGCCAGAATGGTAATTGCCCATGGTCTCATCGGTTGCCAGAATGCCGATTTTCATTTCCTCGTGCTTCTTGATATGGCGGTTGATTTTCTCCACCTTTTCGGCGTCTGTGCCCTTCACGATGACCAGATCACCCTTTGGCGAGTAATGGGTGTACTTCATGCCCGGCGATTTGGCCTTTTCCGGGATCACGTTCTCGATGGCGTTGGGCGATACCTGCACCCTGCCGATGACAGACTCCAGCTCCGCCACAGTCACGCCGCCCGGACGCAGCACGGTCGGCGGCTCGGTGGTGGTGTCCACTACGGTGGACTCCAGGCCCACGTCCGTATCCTCCGAGACGATGATGGCCGATACCCGGCCCATCATATCCTCGATCACATGCTCGCTTTTGGTCGGGCTGGGCCGTCCGGAAATATTGGCGCTGGGCGCGGCAATGGGTACCCCCGCCGACTTGATCAGCCCCTGGGCAATCCGGTTGGAGGGAAAGCGCACCGCCACGGTGTCCAGTCCCGCGGTCACAATTTCCGGCACCTCGCCGCTTTTATGCATGATCAGCGTGAGGGGGCCGGGCCAGAAGGCGTCCATGAGCTTTTCGGCCTTTTCTGGCACCTCCGTCACCAGTTTTTTCAGGTCGGCCCGGTCGGCAATGTGCACGATGAGCGGATTATCCGCGGGGCGTCCTTTCGCTTCAAAGATTTTTTTCACGGCGTTTTCGTCCAGGGCATTGGCCCCCAGACCGTACACCGTTTCGGTCGGAAACACCACGGTTTCTCCCATGGCAATCAGTTCTCCGGCCTTGGTCAGATGGACGGCCCCGAGCAGGGGACTGTCCGTTCTAAATAGTTCTGTTTTCATAAGATCAACCTACTGTATTTTTTTATTCTGCCTCGCTCAGCAGCTGCTGCTTCATATCCCAGAGCGGCTGGGAGAGATCCACGTGGTACACGTGGGGGTTCACCATACGCTTAAAGGTCGGCCACAGGGTTTCCTTTTCCTGGACCAGCCGGTCGTGGATTTGACGGATGGACGGCTTTTCATACACGCATTTCCCGTCCACAAACACCGGTACCAGCAGCTCCTTCACGTAATAATCCGTGATGGTGCGCTTTTTCCAGGTGTGCATGGGGTGAAAGATGGTGAGGGGCTGGCTTTCGTCAATGGTCTCGGATTCCAGGGTCATCAGGTCGGCCAGCGCCATGTTGTTGCTCCGGCCGTAAATCCGGTAAATTTTCTTATAGCCCGGATTGGTGATTTTCCAGGGATCGTTGGAGACCTTGAGCTTGGGCTTGCCGTCGATTTCCGCCAGTTTATATACCCCGCCCAGGGCCGGGCAATCATAGGCCGTGATGAGCTTGGTGCCAATGCCCCAGGAGTCGATTTTGGCGCCCTGGAGCTTCAGGTCCTTGATCAGGTATTCGTCCAGGTCGGAGGAGGCGCAGATGGACGCGTCCTGAAGTCCGGCCGCGTCCAGCAGCTTGCGGGCTTCGGCCGTCAGGTAAGCCAGGTCGCCCGAGTCGATCCGGATACCGTATTTTCCGGTAATACCGCCCTCGGCCAGCGCTTTTTTAAAGACCTTGATGGCATTGGGCACTCCCTGCTCCAGGGTGTTGTAGGTGTCCACCAGCAGGGTGGCGTTCTGGGGATTGTATTTGACAAACTTCTCAAAGGCCTCCAGCTCTGTGTCGTAGCTGAGAATAAAGCTGTGGGACATGGTGCCCATGGAGGGGCGGTCCAGCATGGCCTCAGTTTCCACCACCGAGGTGCCCACACAGCCGCCGATAACCGCGGCGCGCGCCCCGAAATAGCCGGCCTCGGTGCCGTGGGCCCGGCGCAGGCCAAACTCCATGACCGCGCCGCCGCGGGCTTCCTCCACAATGCGGGAGGCCTTGGTGGCGATGAGGGTCTGGTGGTTGATGATGCTCAGGATTGTGGTCTCCACCAGCTGCGCCTGCACCAGCGGCGCCTTGACCCTTATAATGGGCTCAAAGGGGAAGAAAATCGTGCCCTCCGGCAGGGCGTAGAGCTCTCCGGTAAATTTAAAATGACGCAGATAGTTGATAAACTTATCTGAAAATTCCGGGTGGTTCTTTTTAAGAAGCTGGACATCCGCTTCCTCAAAGGCCAGTCCCTCTATATATTCGATGACCTGCTCCAGGCCGGCGGCCACAGTGTAACCGCCGCTGAAGGGGTTATTTCTGATAAAAACATCAAAGACAGCCATTTCATCCTGCTTGCCGTCCTCAACATAAACGTTGCCCATACTCATCTGGTACAAGTCCGTGGCGAGCTGGAGTTTCCGTTCAAACTGCATAAGTCTCTCCTTTATCACACATCGGTTTATCCGTTTTTTTGATGGATGTGTGTTTCAACCTCTATTGTAGCACTTCAGCCCGTTCAATTCCAATTCTTTTCAAAAATTTCCACGCCGGGCCTCCCGAAATCCCGAAAAAGGAGCCGGCACTGCCGGCTCCTCATTTCCTGTGCTTATTCGTTCGTCTCATAGACCGCGTACTGGTTTTTGCCCTTGCGCTTGGCCTCGTACATGGCCGCGTCCGCGTGGCTGTACAGGCTCTTGAAGTCTTTTTCGCCGCGCTCAGCGATCACCACGCCCAGGCTGCAGCTCACATACTGCTCACCGCTCACTGGAATCCGGCGAAATTCTGCGATCAGCTCCCGGGCCCGTTTCAGGATATCCTCACGGGCGCCGGCGTTTCGCAGAAAAATGGCGAACTCGTCGCCGCCGATACGTCCCACCACATCCGTACTCCGGAACAGGCGCAGCAGGCAGTCCGCAAGGTCCCGGAGCACCTGGTCGCCCACACTGTGGCCGTAGGTGTCGTTGATCGCCTTGAAATCGTCAATGTCCAGCAGGAAAAACCCGTGGCAGTAAGTCTCCCGCTGCTCGTTTTTCAGAATAAAGGTAATCTGTTCCTCGGTGGCCTTTTTATTATAGAGATTGGTCAGCGAATCCCGGCTCGCCTGGTTCACGAGCTGAGCCTCACGCTTTTTCCGGGCGTCAATATCCTCGATCAGGCCCATGATCCGGCGCACCCGGCCCTGATGGTCCTTAATGCCTGTCAGGCGCACCCGGCACCAGTAGGTGCTGGTGTCTGCCCTCAGCACCTGGTATTCCTCCTCGCCGTGCTCCAGGCCGCCACGCACGCTTTCCAGAAAGCCGATAAAGGACAGAGATTCCGGCGTGTCCACAATGCCGCCGTTCTCGATATCGTCGAGCCGGGGCGTGTAACCCATCTGCTCCTGCCAGCCCTGGGAGCAGGTCAGGGTATTGTCCTGCAGATCCCACTCAAAGAACAGCGCGTCCATATTTTCAAGCAGCACCCGGTAGCGCGCGTTGTCCATTTGGGAGCGCTCCTGACGCTCCTGCTCCCTGCGCTCGTTTCTCCGGTGGTTCACAGCAAGGTAAACGCCTGTGAACACCAGCGCCAGGCCGATTTTAGCGCCGAGGATCAGGGCCATCTGGTTAATGTAATCCGCCTGCTTCATGATCACCCGGTCCGGCACAACCGTCACCACATACCAGTCGTTGATGGTGGTGGGCACATAGCAGAAACGCCAGGTTCCGCCCTCGCCCTCAAAGGAGGCATAGCCCGACTCGCCCCGGTCCATCTTCTCACGGACAGACCGTTTAGAATCGCCGTCGGTTGACCACTTTTTAACATCCACCTCATTGTTCGCCGGCTTCAGGATATAGCTGCCGTCCGGCTGCACCACGTAGGTAATGCTCTGGCCGCCGTAGACCTCCATATTTACCACGTTGCTAAAGGTCTCCGTCAGATAGGAGCCCGACAGCACACCAATGATGGCGCCGTCCCTGTACACCGGCACGGCCACCGCAAAGCCGTCTTTGCCAGTCTGCTCAAAAAACAGAATCCCCGACACCGCGTTTTCTCCCGTCATGGCCCGCTTAAAATAATCGCAGCCGCTCTGGTCCAGCGCCTCTCCGGCCGAAGTGTAGGCCATGCCGTCCGCCTTAATATAGGACATACGGTCAAAGGAATAGTTGTCACGCCCCAGCCCCAGATTGCGGATCACCATTTCCGGGTTGTCCACAGAGCCGTCCGCCACCATAATGGCCGCCAGGCTGTGGAGAAACTCAAAATCCCGTTGGACCTGGGTTTCCAGAAGCAGCGCGCCCTCCTGGTTCATCTCACGCAAGGTCTGCTCGGCATTCTCATGGACCGAGGAGCGCACCCGCTTTGAAAAATCAACAAAGGAGGCCACAATCAGAAAAACAATCAGAGCCGCAAACAAAATATCCAGCGCAACCCGCCTGCCCGTCCGTCTGGTTCTTTTTTCTTTTTCCATAAAGGCAGCCCCCTTTCTTTGTCCGGTACCTTCTATGACACTATGTTACATTTTATCATAATTGCTTTCCCTTTACAAATCTTAGAAGCTTAAAACACATACCACTGGTTCAACTTCAGGATACCGCTTCAGCCGTTTCCGGCTCACCGCTTTTCGGGATTTCGGGATGCAGTTTTGTGACCGTCGAATCCTTTTTAGGCAGTATGGCCTTATATAAAAGCGGATTGATCCTGTAGCGCGCAGCCTTTGGCCGCCCATCCTTTCCTTTGTTATTTTTATCCTCGGGCAGCTCCCTCAGGTAGCCCCTTTCAATGAGCCCCATAATATAAGGCTTTTGCTCCTCATTGGTCCGCAGACGGCCGCGGCATTTCTCACGCAGCACATCGCTGGAAAACTCAGGCATTTTAAAGCCGCGGCATTTTTCCCACACATATTTCAGATTTTTGATCTCCTCGCTGTCCTCCACGGTTTTGTGCGCCGCCTTGGTGTGCTCCAGAAAATAATCGGTTAGGCGGATGGCCTTTTCCACCGTCTGTGCCGAAATCTCACGTTTCTCCACCGCCTCGCCGCCGTGCTCCATAAGGTGTAAGACCCCCGCCAGACGGATGGTCTGCCCGATGATGCGCCGGGCCGTCCTTTTAATACAGGCCAGATCCTCCTTAATCCGCTTTTGAATCTCATCGTCGTTATAGCTGATCATAAGCTCAGTCGCTTCCTCAGAAAAGCGCAGCTCATAGGGCGCGCCCACATTGCGTTCAATGGACATGATATCCCTGATTTTATTTTCATAATCCGCCAGAACCAGAGGGTCAATATTCGACGAATCCCTCAGGAGACGTTCATCAAGCTCCTTGGGAATGGCATACAAAAACCGCGAGGTCATCCCCTTTTCAATAAAATCTCTGCGCATAAAATCCTTAAGCACCCTGGGCTGGATGGAGAAGATAACCGTCAGATGAAGATGATCCACGTGCACGTGGCCCTGGCCCGCCCGGTCCTTGTCAAAGGATTCATTGCTGTACCCATGCAGGTAAATATCAATGTTGGAGCCTCCGTCCTTGCTGTAGCGTCCGCCCATAATATCAATGACGCCCCCCTCTGTCGATACCACCGACATGACCCCATCGTTCTCGGCCAGCAGGTTCTCAAGAGCCTCAGAAGTCGCGTTATCCGTAATGCGGCGCAGCTTTTTCATCGGCTTAAAGGCATCCAGCTCACGCTGGGCTTCCTCCAGATCCGAGTAATCTGCCTTGCCGCTGACACACTGCTTTTTCGCCTTGCTCACACGCTCCCTCAGCACACTGCTCCAGTTTTCATCCATTGCTATTTTCTCCCGGTTTTTCCAATTATAATCCCTCACAAAATCCTCGATGGGCTTTTTGAGCACATTCATGATCTCCGATTTGCCCGTGCCCGATTCCATCACCGTCATGGTAAACAGATTAATCCCAAGCTGATACACTGCGGCGATTCCAGGATCAACCATAAAGCGGCCCCCTTCCGCCATCGAAAACACCGAAAGCAGCGATACCGCCGCCGTATCCACTGGCGCCTGCTTACAGCCAGACAGCTGCCGGACAAAATCTTGGAGCCCGGCCGGCAGGCAGTCCAGCGGAAAATCCGGCAGACGATCCTGCACCATCTCAATTTTTTTAAGCGGCGCGTATTGCTCAATCTCCTCCTGACGGCTCAGCTCACGCATTTTTGCCTCCAGTCTCAACGCGTTGGGCGATTTCTCCCCGATTCCGCACCCATTCCCCTGTACCATTAAATCTGTGGTTGTTGACATCATCCATTACCCCTTACTTTCTTAAATTTTTAAAAACCCCTTGCCAAACCCCTGTAAATCCGTTATAATCATTATAGTGATATAAATAATATAACTTCACAAAAGTGAAACAATTAGTTTAGATATTATTACAAAGCTATGCGTTTGTCAAGTATTTTATTTCAACTTAAGAATCATTCAAGAAAAGAGGCCAAAATGTCTGAAATCAACCTATCCTATTTTCCAGCCCGGCTCCGGGAGCTCCGGAAATCCCATAAACTCACCCAGGCCGAAATGGCCGCCCGCCTCGGCGTCGCCCCGGCCAGCATCAGCTATTACGAGAACGGCGAGCGCCTGCCCGATCTGCGCGTCATGGATACCCTCTATAATGAATTTGACGTCAGCTTTGAGTACATGCTGGGCTATACCCAGCACCCCCTGCCGCCAGACCCCACCGTCCTGGATTTTCTGGACCTGAGCCCTGCCGCCTGCGACAACATCGTCCATCATTTCAACAAAACCCACAGCGACAGCGCCGCCCTCAATATTCTGCTGGCCTCCCAGAGTTTTTTTGAGTACACACGCCTGCTGGCCGATAAAGCCATCCGCCAGCTGCGCATGGAGGACACCCCGCCTGCAACGCCCGAGGACGAAAACGAGCGCCTTTTGCAGACCCTGATCGAGGAAAACATTGAAACCAGCTACCGCCAGGAAATTGATAAGCTGACCCACAGCATGGAGGCGCTGATGGTGGAAAAAGGCCGTAACCACCCCGCCTTTCAGCATATCGCCGAAAGCACGCCCAACGCGCTGGACGAATGCCTGGAGCTTCTGTACAAAGCCCGTATCTGCAAAAAAGAAGGCCGCCCCTTCCCGCCCGAGGACCAGATGCTGCTGAACTGGCACTTTAAGTGGCTTCGGGAGTTAGAGACAGAGTTTGAGGATGGTGGAGAGGAATAAAAAAGGAGATATGCCGCGGTGGCATATCTCCTTTTTTGAGGTTTTCGGGTTTTCGGGAGGCGGGATGGGAAAGTTATTTTATTTTTTCTACGGTGGTGGAAATGCCTTTGGTGCTGTCTTCTAAGATGATTATTCTATATTTTCCCTCTTTGTCAACATACCAAACAGCTTTAACAACAAATTGTCCAGAATCCTTATCCTTTCGATCAAACCATACTTTTGCACTATTAGGATATTTAAATTCGCTTGATTTATAGCTATTCCCTTCGCTGTATCGGATGGCTACTTCTATAAAGTCTCTTTTTGCGTTAGCTGATGTATTAGGCCCATCTCCGGTAACTACTTTTGTAAAATTAATATCGCCTGCAGTTAACGCTTGTATTTTTTTTCCAACCTTTTCTTTAAAACCATTTATGTTATCTGTATTTCCGTCAGCTAAATTTTCACCGCCAATTTGATTGAAAAGTTCTGTAGCCGCTGATTGTGCAGCCGTATAAACCTCACGTGCCAGAGTAATTGACGCTTTACTTCTCGCATCCTCTACAAACCCAAGCATGGCAGGAATCGTGAATGCCGCAAGGATGGCGAGGATGACGAGGACGACAATGAGTTCTACAAGGGTGAAGCCTGCTACTTTATTTCTAAACTGACTTAATAATTTCATTGATTTCCTCCGTTTTTATGGAGATATTATTTATTAATATGAATTTAACGGTATCCATTTACTTTGATCATCCAGTTCTTGTTTTAGTGTCTGCCAATTCATACTTGCAATACCTTGCCCTTCCATTTTATGTGTATAAGAATGTTCTTTTGCACTTGCATACCATAAATTATTTTCATGATCATAAACAAAATACGCACTCCAGTTAGACGCAGGAACATTTGATGCTCCCAAATAAATAAAACAATTATCCTTAGCAAAGTTCAATGGTTTGCTATTTGGACTATAAGACCCACTACTTTGTAATCCCAACATAGGCTGATAGTATAAATCTGGATTCGTTTCTAAAAACTTGATTATACGATCATATTCTGGTGACAAATCTTTTAACATTTTTTCCGAAAAATTTGTAAATTCAGGCCAACTTCCATTATAAATCTGTTTATATATATATGTTCTAATTTGGCTGTTACCACCTTGACTTGTTCCTTTATTAAAATATTTATCATGATCTATTAAAGAATTTTTATCAAGTTCACTGTGCCATATTTTCCATAAAGTCTCATACGTTCCAATATAATCTTCTCTTAGCTGCTTTGCCATTTCTTCAAAAGGATCAATCGCCTTACTTTTTTTATCCTCGTAAGATATGACCGGATTCATGAATACTTTTGACGTTTCTTCTTTATAATTAATCGTTTCAATTTCTCCGTTGTTTTTTTCCAAACGAATATTGAGATTTCTAATTGCGGCTCCGGTTTGGTAAACCTCTTCACCTTTTGTATTATAAACATAAACTGTCAAAACAAACGTTGTTTTTGTACTGTCCTTTTCATCCAGCCTAAGCGTATATGAAATCTTATTATTACGATAAAAATCCACACCGTATATGTCCTCTGGTGCTTTAACGGTTTTATCATTGGTAAATTCTAAGTATCCTTTATTTTCCTCCACAGAATTACCGCTTAATTCAAAAATATGACTATACTTAGCTTCAGACTCACCCGATAAAACTTTTGCTCTATCAATTACTTCAATCTTACCAGCATAAATCAGCCTTTCTTTCATAAACTGAAAGACACTGTCACCAATATATTTATCTGTATTCTTTACTTCATTTTCAGCAAACATTCGGTTTCCAAAGAAAAGATAGTTGCCTGCGACCAGCATCACAATGGAAGCAATCGCAAGTGTAACGATCAACTCAACTAAAGTAAAGCCTTTATTATTTCTTATTTTATTCCATTGTTTCATGCCTATTTCCTCATTTCAACCTTAGAGAACCCTGATCATTCAGCTGTACTGTACGCAATTTTCTGCCACACATCGTTTTCCTCAGATGCAGGTTTACCATTCGGATTATATCCACTTTTCTTTGTTTTTGTTGTATATCCTAAATTTCGTATCTTCTCATTGTGATTATATTTTACAGTATTGATATTATAAATGCTTATCTGGCTGTTTCCTTCATATATTATTTCAGCACTGTTGTCACCATTGATATAAATCGGGTAAGTCGTTTCAGCATTATTTTTCAGCTCAAATTTCAAAACCGCATCTTTCTCCAAATAGATAAAAACATCCGGCTCCGTTTTATCCCACTGATTTATATTGTTTATTGTAAGTGTTTGCCCCTCCAAAACATAGATAAAAATTGCTTTTCTTTTATTATTAGCAAAGAAATTTAGCGTATCGCCTTTAGTATTAGATTTCTCTAAACAATAAACCTGACTATCTTTACCAAGATTCGGCACCAGTCCTCCTCCATTAGCATTTAGTTTTATGCCACTTTCTTTTGAAGGCCATATTTCACCGTCTTGGTTACCTTTATATTTTGCCTTTAACGTTACCGTATCAGTCATATCTCCTTTACTGGCTGTAGCCGTCAAAGTTACTTCTTTAGCATTCACGTCATACGTTGCTTTTAAAGAACAATTACCCATAGTGTCCTCAAAATCAATGTTTTCCACTTCAAACGCATGACCGCCATCCTCAATTAATTTTTGATACAAAAGCGCTGTTGTAGGGTTGTCTGAGGTATCGCCATTAAGCTGTACAAAAAAGGCATCAACTGCCGAACGTGCAGTAAAATAAGTCTGCTGATGCAAATTGTTTTTTATACTTCTATTATTCATGGATAAGGCCACAGAACCGATAGCTATTCCCAACAAACCGAAGATAATACAAATGACTAAAACCCAGACAAGAGCTGAACCTGATTGATCTGATAATCTTTTTTTCATATTCCCCTCATTATTTAGTATTCAATACCCATCTTTTTCAGTTCCGCTTCCGTCATATCAGGCCGATAGTATCCCGTTGCTGAGCTGTCAGAATATTTATCTTTTTCATCTGTATCATAAGTTATTTTGAATAAATCCGTCCCAGAAGGTAAAGCATAGAAGCCCGGCGAAAGCGTTACTTCTGAAATAGTTGCTGGTGTGTTTGCATAATCTGTACATTTGGCTGTTATGGTTAAAGGCTTTGGCAAGTACAAAATAATGGATTGATTGCCTTCGCAGGTATTTAAAATAAACTGATTCGTTTCGCCCTCTATGATTACATTCTTTCGCTGATTAGATGTATAATCATATTTTACTTCGATATCAATATTAGTCTTATCCTCTGTTTCAGTACCAATATAGCATAATTTAACAGCATAAGATATTCCGCCATGGGTAGAAAAAGTCATTGGAGGTTTTCCAATAAAATAAATTTGTTTAACATTCTCGTAATACGCTTGAGTGGTTCCATGCGCTGGATAATTAGGTGTATCTGTGACAACTAAACTGGAAAAGTATCGGCCAAAAGGTCTATAAGCCAGCCATTTATTATTCGGATCATCAGGGTCTTGAGCCATATCATCGAATGCCTGAGTACAAAAAGTTCCCGTATTAAATACAATATATGAATTGTAAGGATATTGTTTCCTGTCATTGTCATAATACGCTTTGTCCGATGAAGGTGGCGTAATAACTGGTGCATCTGGTGTCTCTGGTGTTTCCGGCGTTTCTGCCGAACCTAAAGCATCTGCTTCAAAAAGTGCCATTTCCATAGCTAAAGAATCGTTGCTTTTTGTGCTTATAGCCTTTATATAACTACCATTTATAACATACATTTTACCATCATAAGTAAAGGTTGCTGTTGTTGGTGCATCCAGCTTTTTTACCGTGTAACCTTCTTCTTCAATTACTTCCAACGGTGATTCCAATCCACTCGCATTCTTCTGACTCGCATCCTTAATGGCCTCACTATTCCCCATCACCTTCAGCGCCCCATTAAACCCGGTAATCAAAATCGTCGCCGCAATCGCGAATATCGCAAAGGCTACGATCACTTCCAGCAGGGTCATGCCTTTATTGTCGAGCTTCCATTGTTTCTTCATCCATCTGCGCTCCTTTCCGGGCTTTGG
The DNA here is from genome assembly GCF_015547515.1 of Eubacterium sp. 1001713B170207_170306_E7. Classification (NCBI taxonomy): domain Bacteria; kingdom Bacillati; phylum Bacillota; class Clostridia; order Eubacteriales; family Eubacteriaceae; genus Eubacterium; species Eubacterium sp. 1001713B170207_170306_E7. The sequence goes on along the minus strand of NZ_JADMVE010000006.1, from coordinate 56,477 downwards.
CTGTATTGCCCGTGGTGCTGGACCGGTAAATTTTACCGATCATCACTTCCTGTTACCCTGACGGGCTTTTTCATTTCCTTATCACAAAGCGGGAAAGCAGTTGATAGTTGATAGTTGACAGTTGAAGTACAAATTTTCCTGTGGAAAATTTGATTAAAATCAAAATGCCAAAGGCATTTTGTTCCAAAACTATCCACTATCCACTGTCAACTATCCACTAAATCTCTTCCGTTCTCTGATCAAAAAACAAAATGATTCCAAAAGGTCCTCCCGAAATCCCGAAAAGTACCTGGCGCAGTATTTTTGGGATTTTGGGAGGTTTATCAAAGGAGAACGGGGTGTGCCCATTCTCAATTAATAGCTTGTTATTCGGTGGTGTTGGCCGCTGTGCTGCCTTTATCCACCATATACACGTTAAAGGTCACGCTCACCGTATTGGTGCCCGCGCGCAGGTTGGCGACGGTGTTGCTGCTGCCTGAACTGCTGGAACTGCTGGTGCCCGGGCTTACGTCAAAGGCGGTGATCTGCATATCGGAACGGCTGTTGACCGTGTCCAGCAAATTTTCAAACTGGCCGATGTTGCCCTGGATGGTCATGGTGACGGTACCGATGTAAATACCGCTGATGGTCGGCTCGGTGGTAGTGGTCGTACTGTTTTCATCCGTAGTGGTATTGCCCTGCATTTCGGCCAGGTCTTTCATTTCCTGGGCTTCGGTGGTGGTATCGCTGGACTCGGTGGTCTCAGCACCATCGCTGCCAAAGGTGGCCACTGTGGCGATCTCATTGGCGGTGATGGCCAGATCCTGGGCCTTAAAGCCCTCGTCCACCACCAGATTGGTGATAAGGTTATCCAGCTCGTCGTTGGTCATGCGCTTTTCGTAGCCCTCTTTTTTGGCCGACAGGTCGGCCGCTGCCGCGTCCTTGATGGTCTTATTGGCCGGCAGGCTGGCAATGGCCATTTCCATTTCCTGCTGCTTAAACTCGGCCTCGCTCCGCTCCTCGGACAGGGCCTGATATTTATTGATCCCCGGGAAAAACACCAGGTACAGGGCTGCCACGATGAGCAGGGCCATGCCTAAAATATAGAGCAGGCCTTTTTCACGCCTGGTGAACTCGTAGTTGATGTTCAGCTTAATATTGGGTTTTTTAAATTCTGGCTTTTTCATGGCTGTACAACCCCCGGTTTCAGATAGGCCACAACAGAGAAGCCGTAGCTGTCTGGCGTCGTAACGGTTTCGGTATTGGGCGTGGTGACGGTCTGGCCGCCAGGCAGCGTGGTTGTGGAGGAGCCGTTGGTCACCGTGGAGGTGCTGCCCTCGCTCAGGCTGTAGCCCTGGTACTCAATGCTGCTGAACAGGCCGGAACGATTAAGCTCGCTGACGTAGGCTGCGGCCGCAAACTCGTTGGGCGCTGAGGCGGTAATACTCACGCCGCCGGTGGTCCAGTCATAGCTCAGGGCACCCACGGTGATGTTATTGCCCAGGTTCAGCACCTGATAGACCTTATCGCTGTTGACCACCGGATAGGATTCCATGGCCTTTCGGTTCGTGTCCAGAATACTGGTCTGGCCCTGGATAAGCTTCAGAGCGCTGTCAACCTGCTGGGCCTCGGTGTACTCAGACACATTGGCGGGGTCATTGATGTATTTATTGGCCTTTTTAAGCGCCTTGTCCACATTGTAGTTCATGATGGTAAAAAAGGTAAAGCCAATGATCATGACCGCCACCACCACCAGAGGTGGAATGGCCCACTTATTTTTGACGGAAAAGGACCGCTGAGGCTTGAGCGCTGTCTTATAGCTGGTCAACAGGTTGACGTCGTTCTTTTTCTCAAAGAACAGGGCTGCCGGGTAGAAATAATCGGACAGGAGAAAGTCATCGTCGATGTTGAAATTTTCCTGGATGTTCCCGGTGTTTTCCACCGCATAGACGGCTACCTCAGTATCGTCCACATATTCCTTCAAACGGCGGACCTCATCCCTGGTCAGGCCGGCATAGTAAGCCTTGTCCAGAATATAGTCGGATTTCTGGCTTTTGTTGAACTGCACCAGTGAGGACAGCTTGGCGGCCATTTCAATGGTAAAGGCCTCGGTGCCCCGCTCGGCCATGATTCTGGCCTGGCTGGAGAAGGTGTAAACCCCATTTTCAAAAAGCGCGTACATGAGGTTATTGCCGTCCAGCATGTTGATGGCAAAGGTCTGGCTGTCGTACTCGCTGGTCGCCTCCACATAATTAATGGTGGCGTTGAGGGCGGTGTCAATGCGTCTGAGCTTGATGCCCGCCGTCTCAAAGAGGCGGATATAGCTTTCCAGCACCTCCCGCTCCACCGCGCAGCAGAGCATGTTGGTGCCCTGTTTGCCACGGATACCGCTGTAGTCAATGATCAGGTTCTCAAAATTGGTGGCGTCCTCAAATTCGTGGTGGGACAGCTCGGTGAGCTCCTTTGGCGTCATTTTGGGCACTGCCACGTTTTTGTTCACAATCAGGCTGGAGTTGATGACCAGATTGGTGTTGTGGAAATCAATATCGCCTTCCTCGTCGGCCTGGTCAATGGCGTCAAGGAGCATATCCTCGTTGGTGATCACCCCGTTGATCATGGCGCCTGGTCCCATCTCCACGGTCAGGTGCTTTGAAATGGTCAGCCTGCCGCCGCGCACATCCCCCTGGAGTATCTGAATGGCGTCGCTGCCTAAATAGATGGTTGTCTGCATACTCTCTTATATCCCCCTAACCGATGCTGTTGTAAAGTGTGACGATCGGTACCATAACGGACAGCATGACTGTCCCCACAATCACAGCCATGATGATAATCATCACCGGCTCGATGATCGTGACCATGCGCTGTATCGCCATTTCTGAGTCATAATCATAGGAATCCGCAATGGAGTCCAGCATGGTGTCAAGATTCCCGGTTTCCTCACCGATAAAGATGGTGGAAATCAGCTTTTTATCCATGCCGTCAATGCTGCCAATGGCCTCGGACAGTGTGTTCCCGCTGCGCACCATCTGGGTGGCCGGGCCAAACTGGTCCTCGATGTATTTGTTGCCCACAATACTCGCGCTGATCTCCATGGCGTTGATCATGGAGAGGCCGCTGGAATACAGCGAGCTCAGCGTCCTGGCAAAACGGGCGGTATAGATAATCTTAATGAGCTTGCCGGCCCAGGGCAGGTGTACCTTCATCTTATCAAAGCGCAGCCTGAAGGACGGCACCCCGAGCAGAGCCCGGAAGCCGCCAGCGAGCAGCGCGATCACGATGAGCACCCAGTACCAGTTGGTGGTCATAAAATTGGAAATGCCAATGACCATGACCGTAATGCCCGGCAGTGCTGCGTCCATACCCTCAAACAGGTCAAAGAACTGGGGCAGGATAAAGGTAAACAGCCCGATCACCACCACGACCGTTGCCACTAAGAGCAAAATCGGGTAGATCATAGCGTTCCGGATCTTGGTGTGAAGGCGGTGCTCCTTTTCGTAGTACAGCGCCATCTTGTGCGCTGTCTCGGCCATCTGGCCGCTGGACTCACCCGCCCGAAACATGTTGATGATGAGCTGCGGAAAGGAGCCGTGGCTGCTTTCCATGGCCTCTGACAGCGTAATACCCTGCTGCACCTCCCGGTAAAGGGCCTGGTACACCTTGGCCACATTGGGCTTGATGTTCCGGTCCATCATAATGGAGAGCGCGCGGATCACGGTAATCCCGGAGGCCAGCATGCTCTCAATCTCCCTTGAGAAATCCGAAAGCTCCATGTTCTTCATTTTATAGGCTTTCTTCTCGGTGTCCACCTCGCGGCACGAAACAAGAAACTCGTTCTTCTCCCGCAAAGCCTTACGCAGCGTGCTCTCGTCGATGGCATCTGCCATTCCATTTACTATTTTTGAGTTCATGTTTTTTGCTTTATACTTAAACTTTGGCAAAGCTTCATCGCTCCTTTCGGCCGCTTCATAAGGTTGAAGTCCGGGGTGTCTGCCCTCTCATTAAAGTCCAAAAAAATCCAAATACCAGAAAATAATCTGCATGCCCCACAGCATGGAAACCAGTATGCCCACCGAGAGGTACGGGCCAAAGGCCATATGCTTTTCTCCGCTTTTGCGGACAAGCTTGACCACACCCACAATGCCGCCCAGCACCAGGCCGATAAAGGTAGCCAGCAGGGTGCAGGGCCAGCCGAGGAGAAATCCGGCGACTGCCATGAGCTTGACGTCACCGCCGCCGAAGCCGCCGGGGATGACCATGGATAAAACCAGCATGGGCACCGATATGACAAACACACCGATTACCCGGGAAATAAGGCTGGGCTCCAGAAACACAAAATAGCTGGCCGCCACCGGAAGGATCAGAGCGATCACCAGGCCATTGGGGATGGTCATGGTGTCAAAATCAATGAGGGTGATGGCCAGCAGAATTGCCGCCACGGCAAAGCCGACCACCGCCTGTAATCCAAAATCGTAATGCCAGGCCATGAGCAGGGCCAGCAGCCCGCCGCACAGCTCGGTCAGGAAGTACCGCGGCGCGATCCTCGCCCCGCACTTCCGGCATTTCCCCCTCAGCCACAGATAGCTGAGCAGAGGAATATTATCATAAAACGCAATGGGCTTGCCGCAGTTCGGACAAAAGGACCGCCCCTTAGCCACCGAAATGCCAATGGGCACCCGGTAGACCACCACGTTCAAAAAACTGCCAATCATACAGCCAAAGATAAAAACAAAGGCATACAGGACAAAATAGATCAAGGTCAAAGAATCATACAAGACAAAACCTCCAGGATTGCTATGTGAATTCAGGCATTTTACTTTTGATCATCCTTGGAATAGACCGTTCGCACCTTTCCATCGACAATCACATTTTTTCCTGGTTCAATTATAACATTGATGTTATTTTTAATCATCTCAATTTTATCAATGGAGCCATCCCGGTTATCGTCCACAATGGTCAGCTTGGTGACCCCCACGTAGATGTCGTCCGGCCCCACCAGCTCCCGCAGGTCATCTGCGTCCGGAATGCGGTAAGGGCTCTCCGGCGTCTCGGCGGACTTAAGCTCCGTCGCCCGTATCTGGGCCGCCAGATAAATGGTCCGCGCCTCAGCAATCACCGCGTCCTTTTTGGCGTCGTCGATAAAATGGAGATAGCCCGGGATGATGATCACTGCCAGCAGGGCAATGACCACAATGACGGTGATGAGCTCCATCATGGTGAAGCCAGAGGTATCTTTGATCAGATTTTCAGGTTTGCGGTCAAAGCGCATGACAACACCTCCTGCGGCTGTTTTCGGGTTTTCGGGATAGGGACTGGTGGATTATTTTATTTTTGTGACTTCGGCGGAGCCGCCGGGGGTGATTTTAACAAGATAACTTTGTGATGCATCAATATACTCGACCCATTTAACAATACCATTTGTACTGCTATCAAGCAGCACTCCTATTCTTCCTGTATTCCCTTTATTTGGATCCCATATAATTGGAGGCTCGTTTGACGATATTCTTATGTCCCAAACTTCCAAATCACCTAAATCATTTTTCAAAACATCAATCAACTTATCGCTGACAAAGTCATTATCGCCTTTAAATTCTGTAGACGCCGTCTGTGCCGCCACATAAACTTCTCTCGCCTCGGCAATCGCGGCTTTTCCTTTGGCGTCCTCCACAAATCCCAGCATGGCCGGAATAGTGAAAGCCGCTAAAATCGCCAGGATTACCAGTACTACAATCAGTTCAACCACGGTAAAGCCCTTTTGGTTTTTAAGCAGCTTTTTTAGTTTAGACACAGATTCCACCTCCTGAAATCCTGAAAACACAACAGTTATTCTGCTAAAAAATCAATTGAATCCTATTTTTATGATAAGAAAGCATTTAAAATACTTTTTTACAAATATGCAATAAAGATGAAACCTTGAAAACAGAAAAAAACACTAGCCTACACCTGTTCCGGTCTGCTTTCAATCTTTCACCTGAAAAGCTTTCCCCTGATAAACTGTCAACTACTCTCTTTTCTGGCAATAAAAAAAGCGCCTAAAAAATGGGGAGAAAAGGCCGGCTGCGGCGCTGCAGGCTCGGCCTTATATTATTACACTGTATAACCAGGTGCTGTCTTCATCTTTTCAACAGTAGCTTCACTTCCAGAGGCTTCCATATTTAAAGTAATCAAGTATCCACTTGTAACCCAATATTTCACTTCGGTTACTTTACCATCAGTTACTGTAACCATCCATTCACTACCATTTGTTACTTTATCTCCATCTGTAACATCACCTGATAATTTATTTAATGCACCTTTCTGAATACTAGGCGCTTTTGTATCTCCACTTGGTGATGTTTTAACCCCACTTTGTACAAAAACTGCATCGTAACCTTGAGCATCAGCAGTTTTTCCACCAGCTATAACTTCTGTTACAGAGCCCGAATAAGCCATATAAATTTCTCTCGCTTCTGCGATTCCAGCTTTCCCTCTAGCATCATCAACAAACCCCAACATCGCCGGAATCGTGAACGCCGCTAAAATCGCCAAAATAACCAATACAACAATCAATTCTACCAAAGTAAAACCTTTACGGTTTTTCTTCAGCTTGTTAATCATCTGAATCATTTACATCTCTCCTTTTATGTTCTCTTGTTTACCTTATAAATATAAACCTTTATTTAAACCGTCCGCGCCATGACGATTATAAATGAAGTCATTACCTGCCCCAGCATGCCTTTTTGTTAAAGGCCGCTCAAAAAACAAAAATAGCCGGAAACCACACAGGGCTTTCGGCCGTCTACCGTTTTGGCAGCTGGCTGTCATATCGGACTGGAGCTCCCGACGTAGACCCTGTAGTTTTGCGCCACGGGCTTTCGCACCGCTTTGCCTTTTGAACAATTCTATTCTACAACTGATTCGGACAATTGTCAAGAACTATAAAAACCAGTTACTTTTAAAAACTTTAAAAGGTTCCAGCCATTCACCATTAATACAGGTTTGCACACTTTCAAAACCACATAAATATGCTTTTTTCGCTTCTCTTATAGCTATAGGTTATTATAAATACTGTTTCATTTACCACCAGTATTAAGCTGATGGTAAAAACAGTACGATTTTGGTAAAGCCCTCAATCTTTTTCAAGATTTTTTCAAATTTTCATTTCCTTAAATCATATTCAAATTTTACTTGATTTTCATTGCTCAGCCGCACCACTATTCCGCAGAATATCCAGAAAACAGGCGCTACCGTCACCACCGAGATATTAAAGCAGCCTGCGACCATATAGGCGGCCACACTGCAGATCAGCGGTATGAGCATGGGAGACCTGCGCCAGCTTTTAATGCCCTGGTACAGCGTTGTCCCCTCAAAGGCCAGATAACTGAGCGCTGCAGGGATTCCGCTGCTCACAGCGATGTGCAGGTACTCGTTGTGGGCGCGGTCGATGACGAGATGGTGCCCGGTCACCCGGATAATATCGTTCTCGAAATACTGTCCCATAACCTGTCCCAGCGTCTCAATGCCAAAGCCGGTCAGCGGCCGCAGCTTAATGAGCTCCACGGTTTTTGACCAGATAAAAAGCCGGCAGGAACCGCCCTTTTCCCAGTCGTCCCCCTTGATGGCTTTCGACAGATCGGCAAAAACACTGAAAAGCCGGGCGCCAAATCCGGTGTTTATCAGCAAAAAAACAAGGGTCAGCACGACAAACAGACCGCTCACCACCACGAAACGGCATCGGTTTTCTTTTTCTCTCAGCAGGAACACGCCCAGCAGGATAAAGCCCAGAAAGCTGCCGATCCATGCGCCGCGCGTATTGGTGCACAGCAGGCAGAAGTACACCAACCCACAGGGCAACAGGCAGATCCTGGGGCCTCTGATAAAAGCATAGATGAGAATCGGCAGTGCCAGTGTCAGAAAAGAACCCAGAAAATTGGGGTTGCCGATGGTGGCATAGGACGAACCAGGGCCGCCGTACATTAAAGGATCCTGGGGCTGAAAGTCCAGACCGAATTTCTGAAAAATGCCGTAGAGCGCCACACAGGATACGCCCACGGCATACAACCGCACATGCCAGGGCTTAAAGGTGTAGAAAAAAGCGCCCAGCATCATTAAAATACCATAAAACAAAATGGCGGAGTAGCTCTCCAGCCGGAAGGACCGCCCCTTAAGCGAGAGCATCACATCGGTCGAGAAGGGCAGCGTAATGGTCACGCACAAAAGATACAGCAGCACCAGCTTGACCGGCAGCGGTATTTTAGGTTTCCCGGTAAAATACCCTGTAAGCGGCCGCACATACAAAAGCAGCAGACCAAAAACCAGCACCTCAATGGTCATCAGCTTGGGCATGTACAGGGTATCGCCAAAGGGCGGCACAATGATCATGGGCACCGCTCCGGCAATGACTGCCAGCACCGCCGAGGCGGCTGTTTTAAGCTCGGGTCGTTTCAGCATTATTCTTCCATTCCGTCATTTTATTTTTTCGGCTCCTTCAGTTTATTTTATGGGTAAATTATATTATATTGTACATCTATTGTAAACAACTTGATAAAACGATCCTTTTTTCGGTATAACACGATATTTTTACAGACAATTAAGAATCGCTTGCTAAACTTGTGGCACATCTCGAAATAAGTTATAATATGATTAAACCATCTGAATGGGAGGCGATTGTATGCTGGCGTCAAAAGGTTACTATGACGGGAAAAATATTTTACCCCTTGAAAAGCTGCGTTTAAAAAAGAATCAGCTTGTTAAAATAACGGTTTTGGATGAATATGCCGACGAAAAGGAAATTGCACGCTTAACGGGAAAAAAAGGTTCTTCCAGAGGACTTTTTGCAAAATATGCTAACCCAGAGAAAATCGGTCATGAAAAAAATGCATGGCCAGATGCCGTAAAGGAAAAATATACCGATGACGATGCTCTTTGATGCAAATGCCGTTCTGCGATTCAATTTAAACGATCATGAAGAAATGGCCGATAAGGTAGAAGAAATTCTTCAAAAAGAAACGGTTTCCCTTACGATCGAAGTCCAGGCAGAGATTGTATATGTTTTAGAGAAAGTCTATTCTGTTTCCCGAGAAGATATCGCTGAAGGACTTCTTTCCTTTATCAAAAACGAGAATATTCAATTAACCGTTCCTGATATTGCCGAAACTGCTCTGTCCGTTTTCAGGACTAAAAAACTTGATTTTGTTGATTGTGTTCTGTTTGCCTATCATTCCAATCTTCACTATGAAGTATTTACTTTCGACAAGAAACTACAACGGCTTCTTAAAAATGATCCCATATGAACACATCTTTATAATAATGGCTGCCGGCTGTGCGTTGATTATCAAGCGCACAGCCTTTTTGCATTTTCCTACCATTCCCCATCCAGCTTCTTAAAAAACTCGTCCATGGGCATGGGTCTTGCGAACAGGAAGCCCTGGGCGCTGTCGCACTGGATGCTTCTCAGGAATTCGGCCTGGTTCTGGGTTTCAATGCCCTCGGCCAGCACCTGGAGGTTAAGCTCCTTGGCCATGGCCGCGATGTTTTTGAGAATGACCCGTTCCTTGGACGAGAGGTTTTCCTCGCGGCAGAGGGAGCGGTCAAGCTTGAGCACATCCACGTCGATTTCGGACAGCAGATTTAAGGAGGAGTAGCCTGAACCGAAGTCGTCGATGGAGACCTTGAAGCCGTCGCTTCTCAACTCGCTGACCAGACGTTTCACATAACCGCTGTTCTCGATGAAGATGGTCTCGGTCACCTCCACCTCGATGAGACTGGGATCGACCTGGTAGTTCTCGGCCAGCGCCCGGAAACGCTCGATATAGCTGCCGGATTTCAGATGGAACCTGGACATGTTCATGGAGATGGGCAGGCGTTTCAGCCCTCTGGACTGGCGGTAGCAATGGGTCTTAAAAACTTCCTCGTACACGTAAAAGTCCAGCTCGACGATGAAGCCGTTGCTCTCGAACACGGGGATAAATTCCCCGGGCAGCACAATGTTCCCCCGGTCGTCCACCCAGCGGGCCAGTGCCTCGGCCCCCACCACACGGCCGCTTTCCAGGTCGATTTTGGGCTGCAGGTAGACAAGGAACTCCTTGTCCTTGAGGGCCCGCTCCATCCGCGCCTCGATCTGGCGGGTTTTCAGGATCTTTTCGCCCATGGATTTATTGTAAAAGGCGATGCCGGTTTTGCGGCTGCCCTTTATGGATTTTCGGGCAATATCGGCGTTGTCCATCATTTTACCAATGTCCCGCTCTCCCTCCCGGGCGTGGTACACGCCAATCTGAAAGCTGGGGCGGATGCCTGGAATCACGTAGTCCAGACGCTTGTTGATGCCCTCGACCATCTGGGTGAGCCGCTTGAACAGCGGGCCCTCGCCGGTCCATTCCATCAGGGCGACAAACACGTCCCCGGTCACACGGGCGCAGACCTCGGCGCCGCTCATGGCTACCACCAGGCCGCCGGAGATATAGCGCAGCAGCTGGTTGCCCATGCTGTAGCCGTGAAACTCGTTAATGTAGCGGAACTCGTCGATATCAAAGGTGACCATGGCGTATTCCTTGCCGGTCTCATGGTCGAAGATTTCGGAGGCGTCCAGCTCAAAGCGGCTGAAGGTGGAAATCCCTGTGAGCTTATCCACATACAGGATATTATCCACAAAATTGGAGATATCGTCCATGGCGATGAGGGCGGCCTCGCCGGCGCCACGCCACTGCAGGCTGTGGCACTGGAAATTGAACCAGCGGTTCCACCCGCTCACATAACGCTGCCAGTTTAAATCCGGTGTCTCCTGGGTGAGCTCGTTCAGGCGGCAGAAGGGGCAGGGCGCGTCCAGGCCCATGACGGTCTCGTAGCACAGGCTGCCCACTTTGGCGGCTGGCCGCTCGGCCTTCAAGGAAGCGCTGACAAACAAAAGCTTATAGGTTTTGGCGTCAACCACATGGCTTTTAATGCTCTGGGAATCCACAATGGTGCGGGCCACCTGGCTCTCGTAGGCATTTTCCTTCTGAAGGTGGAATTTATACAGGTTTGCGCTGATAATTTTGGACACCAGGCACACAAATTCTTTTTCATCCTCGCTCCAGCTGCGGTTGTTCTGGCTGCCGGACAGCCCGATGCAGCCCAGGTACCGGCCGTTTTCCACCAGGGTTTTATAAATCCCGGAGTAAACGCCTCTTTCACAGAACAGGGCGCGCTCCCGCGCCGGGAGGGTATCGGCGCTGTACAGTGTGTACAGGCCCTTTTCATCATAGGCTTCGCGGTACCGCCTGTGGTCCTCTGCTCCGACCCGTTCTGTTTTCGGGCAGATGGCAGTGCCGGAATACCAGCTGTACTGGTTTACCAGCTCTCCGCTTTCCGGCTCCTCCACGAAAACGCAGACCCGCTCCACCCCGATGAAACGGCCGATCATGCCCAGGATCAGGGTCATGGACGAGGTGAGGTCCTTGGAGTCGGCCAGGATTTCAAAAATATTGATCAGCACCCGGTTCTCCGCGGAGATACCGCCCTTCTGGAAGACTGTGCCATCGATATTGGTGGCGTGTCCGGTCAGATAGGATCTGCCGCTCATCTTTTTATCGTAGCGGTACCAGCGGTCCCGTCCCGCCATTTTCGCCATGCTCAGGGCCTGGTCGGCGCAGCTGAACAGAGACTCAAAGGTGTCGCCGTCCCTCGGGCAGGCGGCAACGCCCAGACTGCAGGTAATGCGGTAGGACTGGTTTTTCCCCTCGAAGGTATGGTCAAATATGCGGCGGATACGGGTCACCCGCTCGGCGATCTGGTTTTCTGCCACGCCGGGGCTGTAGACCAGAAACTCATCGCCGCCGATACGGCCGATGACATCGCCAGGAGCCGCATGGGCGGTCAGCTTTTCAGCGGTTTCCACCAGCACGGCGTCGCCAAAGATATGGCCTAAGTTTTCATTGACCGCGCGAAACCCGTCGATGTCCACCAGCATCATGATGCCCTCGTCCAGCTTTGTGCCTGCGGCTAGGGCTTCGCTGATTTTTTCGCGGGTCCATTTTTTATCGTAGAGCCCTGTGAGCTTGTCGCACCGGGATTCCTCGATGAGACGATCCTCCCGGCGTTTCTGGTCGTCGATGTCCCGCATGATGCCCACAATCTCGGTTACTCTGCCATCGTCGTCCCGGACAGTGGCGGCGCGGACCAGGGTCCAGTGGTACTGGCCGTCGTGCTCATCGGGCCGGGTCACACGGATAACAATGCCGTCGGCAGTAAGACCGTTGACCAGGCGGATGGTTTCCTCAATATCATCGGGGTGCACCAGGTTCCCCAGGTGCAGGGCCTCGATGTAGCGCTCCACCACCATCGGGTAGTGCACGTACTGCCCATTTTCCAGCCTGGCTTCATCGAACAGCATCCGGTCCTCGTCGATATGGTACTCAAAGATGATGTCTCCGGTGGTTTCCAGTATGATACCATAGCGTTCTATTTTCTTTTTCAAAACTGATGACTGCTCATTGCTCATGTCAATCTTACTCCCTTATTTAAAAGTATTGGTTGAACTCGTTTTTATCGGACGACCACTGGAGGCCGGTATCGAAGCCGATTTTTCCTTCCTTGACCAGCTTGGCCAGGTGGCTGTTCAGGGTGTTCATGCCGTCCCGGCTGCCGGTCTGCATGGCTGAGGAAAGCTGATGGGTTTTGTTCTCACGGATAAGGTTGAGCACCGCGTCGGTGCCGGTCATCACCTCGAGGGCGGCCATACGGCCTTCGCCGGACGCCAGCGGCACAAGCTGCTGGGTCACAACGCCCTTCAGGGTGCTGGCCAGCTGTGTCCGTATCTGCTGCTGGCTGTGGGGCGGGAACACGTCGATGATACGGTCCACGGTGTTGGCGGCCCCGATGGTGTGCAGGGTGGACAGCACAAGATGGCCGGTTTCGGCTGCGGTTACCGCCGCTGAGATGGTTTCGTAGTCCCGCATTTCCCCTACCAGAATAACGTCGGGGTCCTCACGCAGGGAGGAGCGGAGCGCGCCTGAAAAGGAGGACACATCCACGCCCACCTCACGCTGGTGGATCATGCTGAGCTTATGGTAATGGCGGTATTCCACCGGATCCTCAATGGTAATGATGTGCTTGGCAAAATTGATGTTGATGTAGTCGATCATGGCAGCCAGCGTGGTGGATTTCCCGCTCCCGGTGGGCCCGGTGATCAGGATCAGGCCTCTGGGCTCAGCGGCCAGCTTGCGGATAATGGGCGGCAGGCCCAGCTCCTCAAAGGTGGGGATGGTATCGTTGAGCAGACGCACAGCGGCACAGAGCTCATTCTGCTGGCGGTACACGTTCACCCTCTGTCTGAGCCCCTCAGGGGTGACAAAGGTAAAGTCCGCGTCCTCGCCGTTCTTGATTTTCTCGCGGTTCATCTCGCTGAGCATATCGACGATCATTTCGCCGATCTCCCGCTTGCTCATCTCAAAGGGTCCCTTGACCAGCACCCCGTTGCTTCTGAACACCGGCGGCAGATCTGTTGTCAAATGAATATCGGAGCAGCCTGTCTGGCGGCCGTAATTGATTAAGTCTAAAATGGTTGGCATATCTTTCCTCGCTTTTATTTATTCCACGTAATACGTAACCTTCAGCAGCTCTTCCATGCTTGTCACGCCCTGCTCGACCAGCTCGACCAGGCTCTGGCGCAGGCTGGTGGTTTTATGGTTAACGGCCACATATTCATAGATATCCTCGATGGGCGTCTGGCCTGAGATCATGTTCCTGATGGTTTTGTCAATGGCTAAAATCTCATGGACGGCGATACGCCCCTTATAGCCGGTGTGGTTGCACTGGTGACAGCCCCGGCCGCGGTACAGCACAGGGATGTCCCTGCCCAGAAGCTCCCGCTCGGCCTCGCTGGGGGTATAGGCTTCCTTGCAGTCCGGGCAGATTTTCTTGACCAGCCGCTGGGCCACCACCCCGGTCAGGGAGTTGGCGACCATGTAGGGCTCGACCCCCATATCCACCAGACGCACAATGGTGGATACGGCGTCGTTGGTATGCAGGGTGGAGAGCACCTGGTGCCCGGTGATGGCGGCACGCACAGCGATGTTGGCCGTCTCTGAGTCACGGGTTTCACCGACCATGATGATGTCCGGATCCTGGCGCAGAAGGGAGCGCAGGCCGCTCTCAAAGGTGAGGCCGGCCACGTTGTTGACCTGGGTCTGGTTGACGCTGTCGAGGTTCCGTTCTACCGGGTCCTCGATGGTACAGATATTGACGTTTTTGCTCGAGAGCATTTCCAGAACCATGTACAGGGTGGTGGTTTTACCGCTCCCGGTCGGCCCGGTGATGTAGATGATGCCGTGTGGGCTCTGCAGGATCTGGCGCATGCGGGCATAGTTGTCGTCGTTCATGCCAAAGGTACCGGAATGGTCGAGCTTGGTGTTCTGGTTCAGGAAACGCAGCACGGCCTTTTCGCCGTAGACGGTCGGGATAACCGAAGTACGGATATTCATCTCAATGCCCTTGATCCGCGCGCGGAAATGGCCGTCCTGGGGCAGGCGCCGCTCGGCGATGTCCAGGTTGGACAATATCTTGATTCGGGCGATGACGGACTGGTGCAGCGCGGTGGCCAGTGTCAGGTAGTCGACAATGAGACCGTCGATACGCAGGCGCACGTTGGTCTTGTCCTCAAAGGGCTCGATGTGGATATCGCTGGCGCCGGTATTATAGCCTTTTATGAGCATGGTATTGATCAGGTTGACAACCGGCGCGTCATCTCCGGCGGCGTCCAGGTCCTCCACGATGGAGACTGTTTCCATATCGTCGGCCATCTCGTTGGCGCTGGTGGCTGCCTGGCGGGCCTCAATTTCCGAATAGCCGCTGTCAATACCCTTAAGGATCGCGTCCTTTTCGGCCAGGACAATGTCGATGGGCATGTTGGTGATCAGCCGCAGGTCCTCGATGGCGTAGAAATCCAGCGGGTCATTGGTGGCGACCAGCAGATGCCCGTTGGAAAACCCTATTGGGATAAGGGTGTATTTCTGCGCAATATTTTTCGGAATTTTGGCGGCTGCCTCCAGGTCTACCTCAATCTGGCTCAGATTAATCACCTGCAGATCCAGGCGTTTTGCCAGCGCGCCCAGCAGCTGGCTCTCGGTCACGTAGCCGTAATCGACCAGAATCGCGCCCAGACGTTTGCTTTTGTCCACTTTCTGATAGGCCAGGGCTTCCTGAAGCTGCCCCTCTGTAATATAGCCGTCGCCGACCAGTATGTCCCCTATACGGATGTTCTTCATGCTTTTACTCCTTAACGCTTTATAATTGCTCTATTATACCATAATTGTGCGTGATCGTAAAAAAATCCCGAAATCCCAAAAACCATTTTTTAGCTTTTCGGGATTTCGGGACCTGCTTTTCTACTTCATCAAAACACTGATGTAATCCTTCATGTACTGCGGCAGATCCGGCGGGCGTCTGGCGGAAATAATGTGGCCGTCCACAATGGACGGGGTGTCGTGCCAGACAGCGCCTGCGTTTTCCATGTCATCCCGGATACCCGGGGTGCTCGTGACGTTTTTGCCCTTCAGGATACCGGCTGAGATCAGCACCCAGCCCGCGTGGCAGATTTCACCAATGGGCTTTCCGGCTCTGTCCATTGCCCGCACCATATCCAGCACCACCGGGAAACGGCGCAGCTTGTCCGGCGCCCAGCCGCCCGGCACCAGAATGCCGTCGTAGTCGTCCGGGTCGATCTCATCAAAGCGGTAGTCGGATACGCAGGGCACGCCGTACTTGCCGATATAGGTTTTTCCCTTTTCCTCGCCGACCACGTGGACGGTCACATTGTCCTCCTCGCGCAGCCGGTGAACCGGGTACCATAATTCCAGATCTTCAAAGTCGTCGCTGATTAAAGCGATAATTTTTTTAGCCATGTTAAAATGCTCCTTTTCGTTTTGTATTGCCATTATTACCCAAAGCATCCTCTAAGGACGCATCATAGACGGTCACGTTGTTCTTTCCGTGGGCTTTCATATAGTAGAGCGCCGTATCGGCCATTCCGTACAGCTTTTCAAAGCCACTTTCCTCACCGGAATAGGCCAGCCCTACGCTTATGGAAACCTCGGTGTGCACATTGCCTCTCTTATAACAGCGGTACATGATCTGGCAGAGCGCACGGGCCTTTTCCACGGGCTCTTCCAGACGTTCCTTGATATCCCGGACAAAAACCAGAAACTCGTCGCCGCCCAGACGGCCCAGAATGGCGTCCTCGCCGAAAATCCCGCTCATTTCCCGGGCAAGATCCTCGAGAACCTCGTCGCCGCCCTGATGCCCGAGGGTATCGTTGACGGTTTTAAAATGGTCGAGATCCACCACCATGATGGCCCCTTCCTGTTCGCCGCGCTGTTCGAGATACTGGTTGACCAGATGCTCAAAGGTTGTGCGGTTGTAAAGCCCGGTGAGGGCGTCGTGGCGGGCCTGGTTGATCAAGGCCTCCCGCTCGCATTTTTCCTGATTGATATTGATGATTTTGCCCACAGCGCGCAGCGGCTGGTTGTGCTTATTGTAGATGATCACGCTGGTTCCGCGCACCCACTCAATATTGCCGCTTATCATCCGGGCCTGGAACTCGGTCTCATACCGCGCCTGCTCGGGCGGGCGCCGCCCGATAAGCTTCGCAAAGCAGTCGACCGCCTCGCTTGTTCCCATACTCGTTTTCAGAGACTCAACGGCAAAATGCTCGTTTCGGGCCTTTCCCCCGAAATACGGGGCGTAGGGCTCAGAAACCATGATGCTGTCGTCGCTGTAGTCATATTCAAAAATCAGCTCACTGGACATTTCCGAAAGCACCCGGTAGCGCTCATAGTCCAGGAGCAGCTGGCGGTTGCGCTGGATACGGATATACATGGTCAGACCTACCACCACTGCCAGCACCAGGCCGATCAGCAGGGCCGCGATAATACTCTCAATGGGATTGGCCTTGATAAAGCGCTCCAGGGTGACCCGCTGGCTGTCTGCCGGGTTAAAGTATTTCATATAGAGATCGGTGGCGTAGTTCGGGTCCTTCTCGTTGATGGTTGACGTGGCGGTGTTGATGCCGCTCACGATCTCCGAGTTGCCCTTGGTCACAGCAAAGTAATAAGGCCTGCCGTCAAACCGGGCGATGAAGCGCTGATTATCGCTCGGCGTCACATCGGACCCCAGAACAGCGTCGATCTCGCCCTCGTTCAGGGCTTTCTGCCGCTCCTCGTCGTTCTCAAAGGATACAATCTGCACGGTGATGCCGTTGGCTTTGCAGAAATCCTCCAGGGCCTGTATCCGGCGTTTGGCCGTTGCCAGCACGCCGACCTTCATGTTTTCAAAGGTTGAATAGTTGGTGGCGTTGATGTTGTTATTGTCCTTTAAAACGGCCAGCGTCGAGTAGCTGTAGCCGCAGTTGTACTCAGGAAAGTCGTAGTCCTGGGCCAGCTCATCCGAATAAAGCATGCCGCCCATGATATCGACCTCGCCGTTTTTCAGGTCCTCCATCATTTGAAGCAGACTCTCGTTGCTGTCGTCCCCGGTGATGAACTCATATTCCCATCCGGTATATTTTGCGATTTCCTGAAGAAATTCATAGCTGTAGCCGGTATGGTTTCCCTTTTCATCTGTATTGCTAAAACCCTGCTGGTTCGGAAAAGCCACCCGAACCACCTTTTTTTCCTCAGCGTGAACCGGCGACGCAGCAAAACAAAAAACCAGGCACAAAACAAGGCCGGCGCTGCATAGCCTCCTAAAGAACTGTCTCACTTTTCTTCCTCCTGCCCCTCGGCGGATTAATTTCTCTCATTAATTACCAGTATTACTCTTTATTATATACTCATTAAACCAAATATACAATTTTTTTATCTTAAAACATTGCCGTTCCTTTTTTTATTCTTTTTTCTCTTAATAAAATAAAACCTGCCCGGGCATCCAGACAGGATACCGGGACAGGTTTATGGATGCTATGATTTACCCGGCTTCAGCCAGCGGTGCAGCACCTCGGACAGGCGGGCTGTGTCAATGGGCTTGTCGAGATGCTCATTCATGCCCGCGTCCCTTGTCCTCCGGCGGTCATCGGCAAAGGCGTTGGCCGTCATGGCGATGATGGGCATGGTCTGGATGTCTGACCGGGGAAGGGCCCTGATTTCCACGGCTGCGCCGCAGCCGTCCAGCACAGGCATCTGCATGTCCATAAAGATCAGGTCGTAGTAGCCCTCGGGTGAGCGGGATACCATCTCCACCGCAATTCTGCCGTTCTCGGCGGTTTCCACCGTGATTCCAAGCTGTGAGAGCAGCTCCACGGCGATTTCCTGGTTGAGTTCATTGTCCTCTGCCAGCAGAACACGTTTTTTTACATATTGGCGCTCTGTTCTCTGAATGGCCGGGCCGGGCTCGTGGGGGGCATCCTCCAGAAACTGGCTGAGCTTGTAGGCCAGGCGTGAGCAGAAGAGCGGTTTGGTGATAAAGTCGTTGGCGCCTGCGCTCACAGCGGCGTCCATCTGATCGGACAGGTCATAGGCGGAGATCACAATAATCGGCAGCTTGAAGCCCAGGCTTTCCCGGATCCTCCGGGTGGTCTCAATGCCGTCCATTCCCGGCATTTTAAGGTCAATGATCAGCGCGAAGTAATCCTGACCGGCGCGGTGGGCCGCTTCTGTCTTTTCAAGGGCTTCCAAACCGCTCAACACCCATTCGGGCTTCATGCCCATGCTTTCCAACCGCCTGCAGGTATTGCGGCAGACAATCTCGTCATCGTCTGCCACCAGCACCGGCAGTCCAGCCAGGTGCTTCTGGTCGAGGACTTCTTCCTCCACCTTCAGGTAAACGATCGCGGTAAAGCGGCTGCCCTCGCCGTACACGCTTTCCACCTTTATGTCCCCGCCCATGAGCTCTGTGACGCTTTTACAGATGGACAGCCCCAGGCCGGTTCCCTGCACCGGCTGTATCTTCTGATCGTTTGCCCTCTCGAAAGGGTCAAAAACCCGGGCGAGAAATTCCGGCTGCATGCCGATGCCGGTGTCGGACACCGCAAACTCGTAGCGCCTGAACCCCGGCGTTTCCGAAGGCCCCTCATTGATTTCCAGCAGAATGCTGCCGCCCGTGGGCGTATATTTTACTGAATTGGAAAGAAGGTTTACCAAAAGCTGCTGCAGACGCTGCATATCGCTGATGACAATCTCGTTGGGAATGTCGTTGATATGGATGTTAAAGTTCAGCTTCTTTTCTTGCATCTGCGGCTGTACCATGGTTACCACGCCGTACACCAGGTCGGCCAGGTTCACCTCCTCCTCTGTCAGAAGGATGCGCCCGCTCTCTATCTTGGACATGTCCAGCACCTCGTTGATGATGCTGAGCAGTAATTTGGAGGACACGCTGATTTTCTCCAGACAGTCCCTGACACGCTCGGGGCTTCCGATATAAGAAGTCGCAATGGTGGTCATCCCGATAATGGCATTCATGGGTGTGCGGATATCGTGGCTCATCCGTGAGAGAAAATCGGATTTCGCGCGGCTCGCCACCCTGGCGGCCTGAAGGGCTTCCTGAAGTTCCTTTCTCTGCCGTTTTTCGTCCCGTACCTCGGTCACGTCGGTCCGGGTCAGAAGCCAGATGTTTTTCGCCCGGTCAAAATAGCTGAAGCGCAGCTTTTTATCCCGCCGCTCACCGTTTTCCACCACGGTACAGAAGATCACGTACTCGCCGCTATTTTTCAAATGCGCCCCTGCGTTGGCAATGCTGAGCTTCTGGGTCAGGCTGTCGCGCTCTTCCTCGGGCACGTACAGCCTGTGAAATTCCGCGACCTCCTTTTCGTAGTCGTCGCTGGCAACCGGTGGCAGCGGCGTACCGGTCGAATCGTTGGACGAGTACATGACGTAGCTGTTTTTATCAGCCTCGATGTAGACCACATAGTCGTACTCTGTCTGCACAGCGGTTTCCACAATGGCGGCCTTGCGGTCTGAGTTGGCAAAACGGCTGGTGAGCATAATCCGGTCCGGCCTGTCCCCATTGCCGGCAATCCTGCTGACATGGGCCTCATGCCACTCAAAACCGAAATGCGTATTTTTAAAGCGCATGTCAAAATCCCTGTTTTTCTGGCCAGAGATGCAGAACTGCTTTAGGGCGCGAAGCGAAAGCACCTCATCCCACCAGTCCATATCGGGCATGTAGATGAAGCTTTTCATATAGGTGTCGCAGAGCTCTGAATAGTCCAGAACACGGCCCTCCCATTCCGGCGTCATGGAATCGCGTAAAATTTCCACACGGTTCTCCTCCGGCGTGATCACCCACATGGTGTCCATGAGCCCGCGAAAGCTGTCCAGCAGCTCGGTTGTACTCAAATCTGGTGTCTGCATCTCTTCTTCCTCCATTTTATCTCCCTGGCGAATCGGGTGGTGTCGGCCTCAGATACTGCCGGAGCATTTTGTATAACACCGCCGGCTCAATGGGCTTTGATAAATGTGCGTTCATGCCTGCGTCCAGGCTTTTCTTTTTATCCTCATCGTAGGCGTTGGCTGTCATGGCGATGATGGGGATGGTGCCGGCGTCGGGGTGTTTCAGCGAACGGATGGCTCTGGTGGCCTGGAGTCCGTCCATGACCGGCATACTGATGTCCATGAGAATTGCATCGTAGGCCCCGGGCGCAGCCGACTCGAATTTTTCCAGACCGATCTGCCCGTTTCCGGCACATTCCACGGTCATGCCCGCTTCCTCCAGCAGGTAAACAGCGATCTCGGTGTTCAGCGCATTGTCCTCACACAGCAGCACATGGCCGCAGAGCGGCTGTTCCGCCTCCGCCGGCGCCTCTGGAATGACACGCAGGTTGCTGGCTGTGAGCAGCGCGTCATAGAGCGCGGACTGGAAAAAGGGCTTGCTGAGCAGCGCGTTGGCGCCGGCCTTACGCGCCTCTGTCTCGACCGCGCCCAGGTCATAGGCTGTGATGATAATGATCAGCACATCCGGCCCCAGCAGCTTCCGGATTTGCCGTGTGGTCTCCAGCCCGTCCATCCGGGGCATCTTCCAGTCGATAAAGCAGACGTCAAAATCATCGCCGCTCTGGTGGCTAGTCTCAATGAGCCTTACCGCCTCAGCGCCCTCCAGCACCCACTGTCCGGCAATGCCCATGCGTTCCAGCAGCAGCGCGGCATGCTCACAGGTTCCCTCGTCGTCGTCCACAATCAAAACCTTCAGATGCGCCACGTCCTCCTTTGGTTTTTCCGGCTTCCTCTGCTGCGGCAGGCTCATGGGAATCTCCACGGTAAAGCGGGAGCCTTCCCCATACTCGCTTTCCACCTCAATGGTACCGCCCATGAGCTCGACCAGGTTTTTGGTGATCGACATGCCCAGGCCCGTGCCATTCTGCTGGCGGGTCATGGACTGGTCTTCCTGCTCGAAGGGTACGAATATCCGTTCCAGAAACTCTTTCTTCATCCCGATTCCAGTATCTTCCACGGTAAACCGCATGACCACCTGGTGCTCTGACTTGGGAGTCTGCTCGACCCAGAGCCGGATACTGCCGCCGGCCGGGGTGAACTTTTCAGCGTTGGACAGCAGATTCAGAAGAATCTGCTGGAGGCGCATCCGGTCACCCATCAAAATTTCGTTTTCGACATTGGAAAGCCGCATATCAAATTTCTGCCGCTGCTGCTCACAGTTCGCCGCGCACACTGCCGATAAATTCAGCAGCAGCTGCCGCAGCTCAAAGGGCTCATTGTTAATGGAAATTTTTCCATCGCTGATTTTAGACATGTCCAGCACATCGTTGATAATAGACAGCAGATGGCGAGACGATATACCGATTTTGGTCAGACAGTCCTCCAGGCGTGCCCGGTCGTCGATATGGGCGGCCGAAATGGTGGTGAGGCCGATAATGGCGTTCATCGGCGTCCGGATTTCATGGGACATGCGCGACAAAAACTCGTTCTTTGCCCGGTCTGCCTTTTCCAGCGCTTTGGAAATTTTCTTTTCCTTTTCCAGTGCGTCCATCAGCCCGACCTGCAGGTTTTGTTCTTCTGTCATATCGGTATAGGTCGCGTAATAGGTCCGGTAATCGGAATGCTCCTCGCACAGGCTTATGTCCGCACTTACCCATACATAGCTGCCGTCGCCGCGGAGCAGCCGGTATTTTTTCACGCTGAAATGCTCCAAACCATATCCCTCTTTGTATTCACGCCGTACCCGGGTGCCGTCTGGTTCTGGAATATTCGCGAAAAAATCGTCAAAATACTGCCCCTCCAGCTCCGCGCTTTCCCGGTCCGGCACCCGGGCGTTCTCCGCAGTGCGCGGCAGCTTCAATATGCGGTACATGCCCAGATTACCGTACAGGGGGCGGGCGCTTCCGTCTGGATACAGGCGTACCAGAATAACGCCGGCTGAGATGGAATCCAGAATATTATAGGCCGTCTCTGCCCTTTTCTCCGACAGCTCCAGCGAGGCTTCCATACGCTTCTGGTATTCCTCGTTGCGCCGCGCGTAAAGCTTCTTAAGCAGAAAGGTTCCGAGCATTCTGGCGATAAACGGCAGGACGCTTTGGGCCTCCGGTTCACACTGGCCGCCGGTCATGCCCCAAAAGGCCAGTGCCTCTCCGTCCTCCTCGATGGGGACCTGTAATGCCTGGCGCCCAGTCTCCTGTTTTTCGGGCAGCGCGTTCGTCCCGGGCGCGCACCAGCAGTAGGTGTGCTCAGGCGCGCCGGCAGCTTCCGAATACTCGGCGACATAGACCGTATCTGCTCCAAAACAGACGCCGACCTTCTCAAGCGTCTGCCGGACGGCCACATCAAAGTCTGGCTCCTGCCAGAATATATCCATAATTTCCTCTTTCAGCTGATTCAATTTCTCACTCATGCGCGCTCCTTTCACACGATAGCCTGCCCATACCAAGCTCATACCTTGTTCATATATACCTCAGAATTAATCTCTAGTATAGCGCATTAAGCAACAAAAATCAATCCATATTGGCCTTTTGCGCTCGTAGATGCTAAAATGAAAAGACCAACAATGATCAGGAGGTAAGGGTCTTGCCAAATAAACAGAGACGGTCTAATTTAATCTACGAGTATTTTATTCTGCGCTTTTGGTTTCAATATTATAAATATGGCGATACACTTCCCTCCATCGACAGCCTGTGCCGCGAGTTCAGCGTGTCCTCCCTCACCGTGAAGGAAGCCTTCAGCCGTATGCGGGCCGAGGGCTACATTTCCACACAGCAGCGCCGCAGCACTGTCGTGACCTTTAAAAAAACGGACGCCGAGCTCAAGGCCTACGCGGCCGATTATTTTTCAAAACGGAAAACGACCTTTCCGGATTTGTATCAGTCCACGGAGATGATTTTTATCCCGCTTCTCATCGAGGGCTTTCTCCGGATGGACGAAAAGGATTTTGACTGCGTCTACCGCTGGGCAGAAAGGTCCGGCCCCGATGACCTGACCAGGATTTACTGCTTCGTTCTGCAAAAAATGGATAATCCCCTGATCATGAACCTGTTCTGGGAAACCTCGCTGTACCTGGGCCTGCCCTATCTCAGCGAAAAAGACAGCGCCGGCCCCTGCAGCACAGATATGATGCGTAAGCGGATAGAAACGGTTATCCGCTGCGGACAGATGAAAAACCCGCGCCGGATTCTTGAGGCGCATCTGACTTTTCAGAAGGATGTATCCAAAAAACTGACCCAGTACATGGGCCGGCAGACAGCTACCGCAGCCCAACAGGAGACCGTACCCTTCACATGGCGGATCTACCGTGACCGGCCCCAGATCTGCCACACGCTGGCGGTGCATATCCTGCACGAAATTTATTCAGGACAATACCGCAACGCGGATTTCCTGCCCTCCTATACCCAGCTGGCAAAGCAGTACGGGGTGTCGGTCAGCACCATACGGCGGACCGTCAGCCTCCTGAGCCAGATCGGCGCGGTGCGCACCATCAACGGCAAGGGCATCCGTATTTTTTCCCTGAACGAGCGCAGCGGTAAGCCTGATTTCAGCCAATCTGCCATCCGCCGGAACATGGCTCTCTTTATCCAGTCTTATGAGATCATCACCTATACCTGCAGAGCGATTGTCCGGACCGTTCTGCCGCTGCTCAGCGACAGCCAGCTGGAGGCGCTTCTGCTCCAGCTGGAGACGAACCTGTCCACTGGCAACAGTGTTCACTCGCCGGGGTCCATCCTGACCCGCATCATTGAGCACGCTCCTCTTCAGGGCATAAAGGAAATTTACGGCAAGCTGTACGGCCTGCTCTTCTGGGGCTACCCGGTGAGCCGCTACGAACGCTCCGCCCGCCTCGACCTGCAGATGTCCGCCTTCACCAAAGCTTCTGTGGACGCCCTCAGGGCAAAGGATTTTGACCAGTGTGCCAGGCTGCTCAGCGGCCTGTTATCCCGAGAATTTAAAGAAGCAGAGGCCTATCTGCTCAAAAACGGCTTTCAGCCCGATGAGACCCGTCTGTCGCCGTCAGTCCGCCTGTTAAGCACAGAGCCTGAATAAAAGCAGACCTTGCAAAAGCTTAAAAAATTCTAAAATTTTAGCACTCACCACTTGACAGTGCTAACAACCCGTCCTATAATATACGCGTAAACAGAATTAAGCGAAGTCCCTTGAAAAAGGAACCGAACTCAATGGTTATACAGGTTGATCACTTCATAAATCATGAAAACTAAATCAAAAAGGAGGAATGCCTTATGTTGTTGATGCCTAGAGATCGTTTCGGTTTTAATTTGTTTGATGATATGTTTAATGACCCGTTTTTTAAAAAGACAGAGTCCCCCGCTCTCATGAAAACGGATATTCAGGAAAAGGATGGCAGGTACATCCTGGACATGGATCTGCCGGGCTTTGGCAGGGAAAACATCAAAGCCGACCTTGAAAATGGCTACCTGACCATTACCGCTTCCAGAAATGACTCAAAGGAAGAAAAGGATGAAAAAGGCAATCTGGTTCATCAGGAACGCTACACCGGCCAGTGCTCAAGAAGCTTCTACGTTGGCGACAATGTAAAAGAAGAGGACATTAAAGCCGGCTATAAGGATGGTATTCTCCATCTGGAATTTCCGAAAAATGAGACCAAACAGGTTGAACAGAAAAAATACATTGCGATTGAATAAATCATAGCTTACCCCTTATCGGATGGTTCCGATATTCATTTTATTACTCCCCCGTAAGATAAAAAGCCGCGCTCACTCCCCTGAGCGCGGCTTTTGTTTTCCGTTAAAAAAGACCTCCCGAAATCCTGAAAAGCCATTGCTGGCAGCTTTTCGGGATTTCGGGAGGTCCGCTGTGTTTAAAATTTATAATAAAATACCGCGCACCTGATCGATGTTGGTAAGGCCCTCGGCCTGACAGTAGGCCTCTAACCCCTCGATCACCCGGACTGGCGCTTTGGGGTCGATGAAGTTCATGGTTCCCACCTGCACACAGGCCGCGCCGACCATGATAAACTCAAGGGCGTCCTCCCAGGTGCTGATGCCGCCCATGGCCATGACCGGCACGTCCACAGCCTTACAGACCTGATGGGTCATGCGCAGGGCAATGGGCTTGACCGCCGGGCCGGACAGGCCGGCGTAGGTATTGTCGAACACAATCTTTTTCTTTTTGTAGTCCACGGCCATGGCCTGGATGGTATTGATGAGCGAAATCCCGCAGGCGCCGGCTTCTTCGCAGGCCAGAGCGATGTCGGCAATGCTCTCCACATTGGGCGACAGCTTAACCATGACCGGAGCCTTGGACACTGCCACTACCTTGCGGGTGATGTCCGCTGCCATTTCCGCTTTGATGCCGTAGGCCATGCCGCCGGCCTTGACGTTAGGGCAGGAAATGTTCAGCTCAACCAGCTGGGCGTTGATGGCATTGATCCGTTCTATGGCTTCCAGGTAGGAGGCTTCGTCCTTGCCGCCCACATTGACCACGGTCACGGTGTCAATCCCCTTGAGGTGGGGCCACTCATTGGCGATAAAGGCGTCCACTCCCGGGTTTTCAAGGCCGATACTGTTGATCATGCCCGCAGGGGTTTCCCACAGGCGCATGCCTGTGTTGCCCGGCCGCGGCTCAAGGGTCAGGCCCTTGGTGCACAGGCCGCCCAGCGCTGCCAGGTCGTAGTATTCCTCAAACTCACGTCCAAAGCCAAAGGTACCGGAAGCGGTGAGCACCGGGTTCTTAAAGATAATGTCGTTAAACTTCGTTTCTAACGCTTTGCTCATAAGGCTGCCACCTCTCTGGTAAATACCGGGCCATCTTTACAGACCTTCTTGTTGCCCTCGCTGGTTTTGCAGGTACAGCCCAGACAGGCGCCGATACCGCAGGCCATATGGGCCTCCAGGGACACATAAACCGGATTTTCGGCCGGAACAATGTCGCACAGACTTTTCATCATGATCTCAGGCCCGCAGGTAAAGAACACCTCACCGGGCCGGGCTTCCACCCTGTGGGTAATGATGCCGCCAATGTCCACGATCACCTCGTCTGCCACCGCGTCAAATTCTTCTACGCAGTAGGCGGTGTCGCGGTAGCCCAGGTAAACACGCAGGTTGCGGTCCGGGTGTTTTTCCTTAAAATCCCGGCACACATAGTACAGAGGGGCGATGCCGATACCGCCGCCCACCACGGCCAGGTCGGCGTCCACATCCGGGAAGCCTTTGCCGTATGGGCCCTGCAATTCCACGGTGCCGTCCTTTTCCAGCTTTGATAAAAGCTGTGTGCCCTTGCCCACTATCTGATACAGGAAGGTGAGCACACCGTTTTCGTAATTGTGCACTGAGACCGGGCGCGACAGCAGCGGATCCTTGTCCCAGGCGCGCAGCATAAAGAACTGTCCTGCGCCCACTTCGCCGTCGTAGGCCACATCCATTTTGTAGATGCCCTCAGCCACAAACTGGTTGTTTAAGATTAAAGCCATTGCAGAATATCCTCCTTCATGGCCAGTGTCTTTTCCCGGATCAGGGCTTCAAAGCCTTCGGTTTCGCAGGGTGTTTCAGCCTTCTGATGGGCGGTGATCAGGCCTCTGGAGGAATTGATGACCGCACAGCGGGATTTCTTAAAGATGTTGGCAATATCCTTGCCGGTGCCGCCCTGGGCGCCGTAGCCCGGCACCAGGAAAAAGGTGGACGGGCACTGGTTCTGCAAAGCTTCAAATTCTTCGGGGAAGGTGAGGCCCACCACTGCGCCCACTGCCGAATAGCCGCTCTCGCCGATAAAGGGCTTACCCCATTGGGTAATCTTGTCGCCCACGGCCTCATAAAGCTTCTGGCCGTTTTCTTCCAGCTTCAGCTCCTGAAAATCCCGTGAGGATGGGTTGGAGGTGTGCAGCAGGACAAAGAGGCCCTTTTCATTGTTTTTGATATATGGGAAATAAGGGGACACGGCATCCTCGCCCATGTAGGCATTGACGGTCAGGATATCCACCTCAAAATCGCCCTCAAAATGGCCCTTGGCGTACTGGGTGGCTGTGGAGGTGATGTCGCCTCTTTTCGCGTCTCCAATGGCGATTTTACCGTTTTTGCGCACATAGCTGACGGTTTCCGAGTAAGCCTTCATGCCGTCCAGGCCCAGAGCCTCGTAGCAGGCAATCTGCATTTTGTAGCAGGCCGCAATATCTGCGGTGGCGTCCACAATCTTTTTGTTGAACTCGGTGATCTTTTCACCGGCTGACCAGTCCTTGTCCTTCAGGTACTGGGGCAGAAAGTCAATTTTGGTATCCAGGCCCACGCAGACAGGGCTTTTCAATGCTTCGTTATATAAGCGATCCATGATCATATGCGATCTCTCCTCCTTTAAATGTCATGAGCACCTTGCCTTTGAGCAGTTCTCTGCCAAAGGGGGTGTTGTGGCTTTTTGAGATAAAGGTTTTGGGGTCTACCCGTTCCTCGGCGTCCAGATCTACTAAAACCAAATCGCCGGCATAGCGTTCCTTGACCAGTCCGGCCTTTAAGCCCATGCGGGCTGCCGGGGCCTCGCTCAGCATCTGGCTCAGGCGTTCCACAGGAATGCCCGCGCCCTCAAAGACAGTGTAGTACATGGCAAAGGCGGTCTCGAAGTTGTTGATCCCCGGCGCGCCCTTAAGCTTGTCCTCATCGCTGTGCGGCGCGTGGTCGGTGCCGCAGATATCAATGCTGCCGTCCCTTGCGCCTTCGATCAAAGCCCGGCGGTCCGGGTAGCTTCTGAACGGAGGGTGTACCTTGTACTCCATGGCGGAAGCGTACAGGTGGTGCGGGGTGACCTCACAGGTAATGTCCAGGCCCTCTGCCTTGGCGGCCACAATGGCGTCCAGAGTAGCCTTTTTGCTGATATGGCACACGTGCAGGTGCCCCGGTGTCTCACGCAGCAGGGCAATGTCCCGCTCTACGGTTTCGGTTTCCGGCTCACAGTGCGTAGCCAGAATAAAGTCGTATTCGGTGGAGGCGGCCAGTCCCTGCTTCATGGTTTCTTCGTTGTCCACATTGTGTCCATCGTTGGAGTACACGTTTGTGTATTCCCGGGTACTCTCAAAGTCTACCAGGTCCGCATCGCTGAAATCCTTTGTCAGGGCACAGACCTGTACCAGATCGCAGAGGCCCAGAGCTTCCGCTTTGTCCATATTGGATTTCAGGGCTTCGGCGTTGTCCATAATTGGCTTGGTATTAGCCATGGCCACCAGCGTGGTAAAGCCGCCCTTCAGGGCTGCTTTCATGCCGGTTTCCATATCTTCCTTATAGGTGAGCCCAGGATCCCGCAGATGGCAGTGCATGTCGATAAAGCCCGGCATCAGCACCTTGCCCTGTCCGTCAATTTCACGGTCATGGGCGGCTTTGACCTGTCCCTTTTCCTTATAAACCTTTTTGATCTTACCATCATCATCAATGAGCACCTTTCCCGGCCTGCGGCCAGTGGCGTCGATGATTTCAACATTTGTGATCAATGTTTTCATTGTATTTCCTTCCCCTTTATTTTAAGGATCACAAATTCTTCGGAAATCTTTTTATCCTTTCAGGATGATTTCCTCATCATTTGCATTTGCTTCGTTGCCAGGCGCATTCGCCTATCGGCTCATAGAACTGCGTCCTGCCAAATTCTTTCAGAATTTGGACTCAGCTTCACTTCTCAATAAACGTTGTGTATGAGTCGCAGTATTCGCAGCGGTATAATTTCTTTTCGGCGTCTACCAGATAGAAGTCAATATCGCCCACATCCTCATACTGGGTGATGCAGCGCGGGTTTTTGCACTTCATGATACCCGTGACCCGGGTGGGCAGGGTCAGCTGCACCTTGCTCACAAGCTCGCCGTTATTGACAAAGTTGATGGTGACATTGGGGTCGATGAGGCCCAGCACGTTCATGTCCAGCTCCAGATCGGTCTCGATTTTGATCAGGTCTTTTTTGCCCATTTTCTTGCTGGGAACATTTTTCATGAGCACGACCACATCGTCGATTTCGTTGAGGTGCAGCTCCTTGTAAATCTCAAAGCCGTGGCCGGATTCAATATGGTCGATGATAATTCCTTTTTTCAGTTTTGATACATTAATCATTGATGTCTACCCCCAGTAATTTTGAAATCAGGGCCATGCGCACATACATGCCGTATTTTGCCTGTTTAAAATACACGGCGCGCGGATCGTCATCCACCTCCACGGAAATTTCATTGACACGCGGCAGCGGGTGCATGACAATCATATCTTCTTTGGCCTTTTTCATTTTTTTCCTGTCCAAAATGTAGTAGTCCTTCAAGCGCAGGTATTCTTCTTCACTTACGAAGCGTTCACGCTGCACACGGGACATGTAAAGAATATCCAGATCGCCGATGACATCGTCCAGGCTGTCTGTTTCAATATAGGAGCCGGGTTCCAGCATGCTCAGGAAATATTCTGGCATTTTCAGTTCCTTGGGTGAGATAAACACAAATTTGCTGCCCTTGTAGCGGTTCAGGGTTTTGACCAGGGAGTGGATGGTACGGCCGAAGAGCAGGTCGCCGCAGAGCCCTACCACGTGCCCGTCACAGCTGCCCATTTCATGCCGGATGGTCAGGAGGTCGGTCAGGGTCTGGGTGGGGTGCTCGTGCCCGCCGTCTCCGGCGTTGATAATGGGCATATCGCAGGCCGCCTTGGATACCAGCTTGGCGGTCCCCTCTCTCGGGTGACGGATCACCGCAATATCGGCGTAGCAGCCGACGGTGCGGATGGTATCGGCAATGCTTTCGCCCTTGGATACGGACGAGTTCGCAGGGTTGTCAAAGCCAATAACCTTGCCGCCTAAGCGCAGCATGGCCGACTCAAAGCTGAACCGTGTACGGGTGGATGGTTCGTAAAAAAGGCTGGCTAATAATTTTCCCTTGCAAACGTCAATATAATCGTCCTGATTTGCAATAATATTATCAGCCAGCCCAAAAATGGATTCTAATTCTTCTATGGTAAAGTCACCGGGTTCTATTAAATGTCTTCCTTTTAGCATCTCTTGCCTCCTTGGCTTTAAATTCGTCCACGACGTGCATTTTTGCAAAAAAAAACACCTTTTCAAACTGTCAAAAGGGCGTTTCACGCAATAATCATGCACTATATTACTCTAAGGTCGTGGTCATCTTCAACAGGGGTTTCCTCTGCCCTTTTGTTAAGAGTTTAATTAAATTAATGATAAAGTATAACCTGAAAAATGTCAATATCTTAATGGTTCAAAATATTGGCCTTTACTAAGAAATTTATGGTAAGATTAAGCAAATGAAATGAACGGAGGTACATCCAATGTATTTTGTCACCTATCAATACGCATCCTTCAGCGAAGCGGGTATTCTCACCTCGGATTTCAAACGCGTGGTGCCGGTTACCACCATCGGTAAGGTGCTCGGCGTCAAGCTGCCCGAGCAGATGACGGATTTTATCCGCCAGTCCGACGACGCCCTGATCGCTTCCATCGAGAAGGCCATGTCCGACAACCCCAATATGGGCATTAACCTGAACTCAGTCAAGCTGCTGGCCCCCATACCAAAGCCAGAACGCAACATTTTCTGCCTTGGCAAAAACTATACCGAGCATGTACAGGAAATCAAAAATATACCCGGCCTGGGCTCTGTGCCGGAAAGCCCCATTTATTTCTCGAAGCTCTCCTCATCTGTCACCGGTCCGGACTCCGTTATTCTGTCCCACGCCAACGCTACCAAGCAGATCGACTATGAGGCCGAGCTGGCCGTTATCATCGGCAGAGAGGGCTCTGATATCGCCAAAAAGGACGCTGAAGGCTATATCTTCGGCTACACGGTCGCCAATGACATCACGGCCCGCGACCTCCAGAAAAAGCATTCTCAGTGGTATAAGGGCAAATCGCTGGATACCTTCTGCCCTCTGGGACCGGCCATCGTTCACAAAAGCGCCCTGCCCCTGCCCCTGAACCTGGGCATCCGCTGCCGTGTCAACGGCGAGACCCGCCAGGAATCCACCACCGGCCATATGATCTTTGACATCCCCACCATCATCAGCGATCTGTCCCAGGGCGTTACACTGTATCCCGGCGACATCATCCTGACCGGCACCCCTGCCGGCGTTGGCCTGGCCCAGGATCCTCCCGTTTTCCTGAAGCACGGCGACGTGGTAGAAGCCGAGATCGAAAAGATCGGCATCCTCAGAAATCATATACAGTAGATTGGGTTTGCAGCTTAAGACCGATGGGAGATTTTCAGAAATATGCCGCAATCAAGGTACTCTTACCTCTCGGCTTCGGCGGCTCTGCGAAAAACAATCCGATTTCTTTCTCAATGAGACCGCAGGCGCCGTTCGGTAAAGTACCCTGCTTACGGCATGG
This sequence comes from Eubacterium sp. 1001713B170207_170306_E7, assembly GCF_015547515.1. Lineage (NCBI taxonomy): Bacteria > Bacillati > Bacillota > Clostridia > Eubacteriales > Eubacteriaceae > Eubacterium > Eubacterium sp. 1001713B170207_170306_E7. The sequence continues at coordinate 24,807 of NZ_JADMVE010000006.1, read as the reverse complement.
GGGACGAAAATCTCCCGTCTCCTCAAAAAATTGAATATTTGCAGCTCAGCGTTTTTAAAAGCATTCAGGCCGCTCAGAAAACCAATGAGCCACCATCATTACAAAACGCTGAGGAGTCAAAGAATTTTTCATCCACTCGCGCCGCAGAGCGCGGTACTTTATTGAGCTGCGCCTATGGTCTCATTGCCTGTCAATTATTGTTGATTTTTCAAAGAGCCATCGAAGCCGCGAAATAAGAGTACCGCGATTTGCGGCCTCCCACAGAAAAATTCTTTGACGGCCCCCGCTAAACATCTTTTCCCCACCCATACACCTCCCGAAATCCCAAAAACCCTTTTACCTGATTATTTTAAAAGAGTTTTCGGGTTTTCGGGAGGTCTTTTCTTTAAGAAAACCTCTTCTTTTTCATGTAAATTAGTGTAATTCTTCCTGCACATACTTCTAAACAGATAAATTTTTGTTTTTTGGCCTTTTTGAGCAAAAAATCGAAAGCGTTTTCTTGACAACGGATTCAAAAGGGAGTATTATAGAATCACAAACAACACATGTACACACATGTGCTTACTGAAAAATTATTTATTCAAAAAATGAAGGGATGGTATTTTAAAATGGCAGATTGGAAAAATTTAACACAGGCAGTTGGAGATTTAGAAGAAGACGATGTAATGGAAATCTTAAATGATTTCGTAGCTACAAATCCTACCGAAGCAGAAGCTGAAGAAGCTGTTGCAGCTTGCCAGGCTGGTATGGCTGTTGTTGGTGATTTATTCGAAGAAGGCGAATATTTTGTTGGGGACTTAATTTTCGCAGGCGAATTATTAACCGAAGCAATCAACGTATTAAAACCAGTATTAGGCAGTGGCGACACAGCTGTTGCCGGCACTATCTTAATCGGTACCGCTCATGGCGATTTACATGATATCGGTAAAAACATTTTCAGAAGCATGGCTGAAGCAGCTGGCTTCCAGGTTACTGACTTAGGTATTGACGTAGCAATCGACACTTTCGTTGAAAAAGCTAAAGAAATCAAACCGGACATTATCGGTATCAGCGGCGTTTTAACCCTGGCTATCGACTCTATGAAAGAAACCTCAGACGCTCTGAAAGCAGCTGGCGTTGACTCTAAATTAATCATCGGTGGTAACCCTGTTACTAAAGAAGCCTGCGAATATGTTGGCGCTGACGACTTCACAACAAATGCAGCTGAAGGCGTTAAGATCTGCCAGGCATGGGTTGGCTGAGTTAAATCCGTAAAGTAAGATCAAATATAAAAAAGACACCAACAATGGTGTCTTTTTTAATGTCTTTTTTTGTCTTATGTCTAGATTTGTATATACAGGTTAGTATAAGTATGGTATAATAAAGACAAAACGATTTCAGATTGTTTGAATTCTTTTAAGATTACTAAGATAATTTTTTCACAAACAATCTTTTTATGGTATAATTTTTGAATAATTCTTTGTGTGAACACAAGTTAGGTAAAAATCATGAAAGAGAGTATTGTAAGATCAGTAGAGGGGTTGTATGAGCAGCGGACGCTGGAGCTGGTAAAGATCGCCGTGCGTAAAGGCTTTACACCGCTTCAGATTCTGGACTGGCTGCGTATCGGCATGGAACGGGTCGGAGACCATTATGAAAAATGTGATTATTTCATTGCCGATCTTATTTTTGCCGGTATTATCTTTCAGGAAGTCATGGATCTTGATGAGCTGAAAGCGCTGTACGCCATGCCGGCAGTGCCCAGAATGGGTAAAATTGTCGTCGCTTCTGTTTATGGAGACTGCCACGACATCGGAAAAAATATTTTTGCCTCCTTTGCAACCACAGCAGGCTTTGAAGTCATCGACATCGGCATTGACGTTCCTTCCACGACCATTCTTGAAAAAGTACAGGAATATCAGGCTGATATCATCGGTCTCAGCGGAATGCAGCAGGAAACAACCATCGAAATGAAAAAAATCACCGACGGACTTGAAGACCTTGGCATAAGGGAGCAGATACGTGTGATGATCGGCGGCGCATGTGTGGATGACGGCGTAACCCATCTCAGCGTAGGCGCAGATTACGGCACAAAGGACGTAACCAAAGCGGTGGAAATATGCAAACAATGGATACAGGAGAAAAAGTAAGTCATGGGCGCACCTGAATATATTAAAATTGTCGAAGCGATAAAAAATAAAATAACCAGCCAGGAGCTTGAGCCCGGGGACGCTATCCAGTCAGAGAACCTTCTCTGCGAGGAATTTAACGTCAGCCGGATGACCGTGCGCAAGGGCCTGGCCGTACTCGTCAATGAGGGCTACATCTATTCGATTCCCGGAAAGGGCAATTATGTCTGCGAGCCGGATCTGGACCAGTATATCCTTCATTATAATGAGATGGCGCCGGGAAATGAGCGTGGAGACGAGGTCCGCCTGATTGAGGTGAACGTTGTCAAGCCCAGCTATGAGGTTGGTTTCAACCTTGAAATTCCCGAAACCAAGCACGTCATTGTGGTCAAGCGTATCTTTTTAAAGGACGGTTTCCCAACCGCCTACGATATCAAATACATTCCCTACTACAGAGGGATTCCGATTGTGGAAAAGGAAATCCGCTACGCAACCTTCCCGGAGATGGTGGCAAAGAAAAATTCTATTTTTGCCATGACCAAAAAGCTTAAAATAAGAGCGGCCATCGCGGAGGATGAAACCGCGCGGAACCTTGAGATTCCTGTGGGGATGCCCCTGCTGGTCGTTGAGGAAAAGCTGCTGGACGAAAAGGATAAGCCCATTGGCTGGGGGATGATGTATCTGGCCGGTGAAGACGCAGGTCTCGAAGCCGTTGCTTCCTTCGATTGAGAGGGCGGTTTCCATGAAAAAACAAAAAATTCAATATAAACGCTTCTCAAGAGAAACCCTTGGGCTCTTTCGGTTTAACTTCTGGCCCTTGATCATTTTCGAGATTTTGTACTCTTTCTGCGGAAGCACGATTATTTTTCCTGCGACCGGGTTTATTTTAAAGCATTCACTCTCGGCCGCGGGACTTTTCTATATTACAGGCTCCAATATCAGCGAGCTGCTCCGGCATCCGGTGCTCTGGATTGTCGGACTGCTGCTGCTGCTCATTCTGGCCTTCTATACCCTCATCGAGTTTACCACCCTGGCCGTCTGCTTTCACGAAAGCCTGGCCGGACATAAGGTGCAGATCATTCCATTAATACGGAGCGGCTTTAAACGGGCACTGGCGATTTTTAAACCTAAAAATTTCCTGATGATTCTGTTTCTGATCCTGATCATCCCGTTTATGAACATGATGGTTACCTCCAACTTTATCGGGGAACTCACCATTCCAGGGTTTATTTCGGACTATATCGCGGACTCGGCCCTGCTGTCGGTTATTTTTCTCTTGCTGGTTGCCTTTCTGGCCATTCTTGTTATTCGCTGGCTCTTTGTGTTTAATGTGTTCATTTTAAAAGACCAATCCTTTAAAAGCGCCCGGCGCCAGAGCGCAAAGCTGATTAAAGGCCGCTTTTTCCAAACGCTGTGGCGGTTTCTGCTCTGGAATCTTTTTATTGTGGCCATTGGTCTGCTTGTGATACTGGCGTTTCTCATGGTCTGTGTCATTCCGGCTTCCCTGATCATTGAGCGTATCCAGGAAATGAACGATCCTTCCTTCTGGTTTACCCTTCTGACCAGTGTGGTCTCCATCATTTTTCTTCTGGGCTCAACCATTCTGGACGCGGTTATCACTCCGTTAAACTTTGCTTTTATATCAAAGCTTTACGCTGCCTATTCCCAGGCTGACAACGGAGCGCTGGACGAAGTGGCGCTGGTCAACAACAACATGTCCCTCGCTCCCCAAAAAAAACACCTGGTCATCGCCGCCTGTATTCTGCTGGTCATCTCCATCGGGGTTAAAAGCGCGCAGATTATGCTGGCCTTTGACGCCGACACTGCCGATATTCTGCTAAGCGGCCCACAGGTTACCGGGCACCGCGGCAATTCTACTGAAGCGCCGGAAAATACCCGCGCTGCGCTGGAGGCGGCCATTACCAACGGCGCCGATTATGTAGAAATCGACATTGCCGAGACCAAAGACGGTGTACTGGTGGTTTCCCATGACAATAACCTCAAGCGGGTTTCCGGGCAGGACATTGACATCTGGAACAGCACCTATGATGCGCTTAAGAACATCGACATTGGCAGCTGGTTCTCGCCTGAATTCAGCGGCGAACGCCTCATGACTCTGGACGAAGCCATTGAGACCTGCCGCGGTAAGGTCAAGATGAACATTGAGCTCAAGCCCACCTCTCACGATCACGAGTTTGTGGAAAAGGCTGTGGCCGTTGTCCAGAACCAGCATTTTAAAGACGACTGCATTCTTGCCTCGCTGGATTATCCCACTATTGAACGGGTTAAGCAAATTGACTCCAGTGTGCGTACCGCTTATATCAGCGCCATTGCCTACGGCGACATTGACACCCTTCCGGTGGACGCCTTCAGTATCGAGGCCACCTTTGTCAACAAAACCCTCGTCGAGGCTGTACACCGGCAGAATAAAGACATCTACGTCTGGACGGTCGACAACGAGGACCTCATCGACGACATGATCGACCTCAACGTTGACAATATCATCACAGACGATGTGCCGCTGGCCCGGGAGCTGGTAAAGGAAGACGGCGTAAACAGCCAGGACATTTTCAGGAAAACACTCGAACAAATTGTATTTGGTATGTAAATTTTTTATTAAGATAGAGAAAATTAAAGATATTCTAAAGGTTGAACGATTAGAATAGTACTTGAGAGATAAACATCTCCCCTTTTTCTTTTCATTCCTAATTTATATAAAAGGCAATGGGTATCGGAGCCCGTTGCTTTTTATTTTTTTGCTTTTAAATTACAAAAGGCCTCCCGAAATCCCGAAAACTGTTTTTGAACTGCTTATTCGGGATTTCGGGAGGTCTTTTTCATCTGTGCAGGCAGTAACCGTGACCGGCTCTATCCTTTCCATTAAAAAAGGATCCGGCTCACAAAAGCCAGATCCTTTTAATTTTAAATTGGTTTTATCTGAAATTAATCCGTGATAATCTTCGCAACAGCGCCGGAACCTACGGTACGGCCGCCTTCACGGATCGCGAAACGTAAACCTTCTTCGATCGCGATTGGGGTGATCAGGGTGATTTCCATTTCTACGTTATCCCCTGGCATTACCATTTCAACGCCTTCTGGTAATTTGATATTACCGGTTACGTCGGTTGTTCTGAAGTAGAACTGTGGTCTGTAGCCATCGAAGAATGGGGTATGACGGCCGCCTTCTTCTTTGGTCAGTACATAGACCTGAGCGGTGAAGTGGGTGTGTGGGTGGATGGAGCCTGGTTTTGCCAGTACCTGTCCACGTTCGATCATGGTACGGTCGATCCCACGTAACAGCGCGCCGATGTTGTCGCCGGAGCGGCCTTCATCTAACAGCTTACGGAACATTTCAATCCCGGTTACAACGGTTTTCTTGATTTCATGGATCCCTACGATTTCAACTTCGTCCCCAACGTGTACGATCCCACGTTCTACTCTACCGGTTGCAACGGTACCACGGCCGGTGATGGAGAACACGTCTTCCACTGGCATTAAGAAAGGTTTGTCGGTGTCACGTTCTGGTTCTGGGATGTATGCATCCACTTCTTTCATCAGTTCGACGATCTTGTCGCCCCATTCGCCGTCTGGATCTTCCAGGGCTTTTAAAGCGGATCCGATAACGATTGGTGTGTCGTCTCCTGGGAATTCGTATTCGTCTAACAGTTCACGTACTTCCATTTCAACGAGTTCTAATAATTCTTCATCGTCGACCATGTCGGCTTTGTTTAAGAATACGATGATGTAAGGTACGCCTACCTGGCGGCTTAACAGGATGTGTTCACGGGTCTGCGGCATTGGGCCGTCGGCTGCGGATACGACTAAGATCGCGCCGTCCATCTGGGCTGCGCCGGTGATCATATTTTTAACGTAGTCGGCATGGCCCGGGCAGTCAACGTGGGCGTAGTGGCGGGCGTCGGTTTCATATTCAACGTGGGCGGTTGAGATGGTGATTCCACGTTCTCTTTCTTCTGGTGCTTTATCGATGTTGTCGAAAGCTACAGCTTCACCGGTTCCGAAGCGTTTGTTTAAGACGGTGGTGATTGCAGCGGTTAATGTTGTTTTACCGTGGTCAACGTGACCGATGGTTC
>NZ_JADMVE010000006.1:0-18511 GCF_015547515.1 Eubacterium sp. 1001713B170207_170306_E7 | reverse complement strand
GGTTCCGAAGCGTTTGTTTAAGACGGTGGTGATTGCAGCGGTTAATGTTGTTTTACCGTGGTCAACGTGACCGATGGTTCCAATGTTAACATGTGGTTTGGATCTTTCAAATTTTTCCTTAGCCATTTTATATCTCCTATTGTTATTTTAAATATTGAGTGGGGTCTGCCGTAACGATCCGGCAGACCGCTTATTTTACTCTGTTAAATGCTGTGCGCTTACTTGCGTCCTTCAATGATTTTTTCAGAAACGCTCTTTGGCACAGGTTCGTAGTGTGAGAACTGCATGGTGTAAACACCGCGGCCCTGGGTTTTACTTCTCAGGGATGTTGCGTAGCCGAACATTTCTGCCAGCGGCACCATACCGTTGATAACCTGGGCGCCATTCCGGGCTTCCATACCTTCTACACGGCCACGTCTGGAGTTAATGTCCCCCATGACATCGCCCATATATTCTTCCGGAATAACAACTTCCAGCTTGAACATTGGTTCCATGATAACCGGATCCGCTTTGCGCATACCGTTTTTGAAAGCCATAGAACCCGCAACCTTGAAGGCCATTTCGGAGGAGTCAACTTCATGGTAGGAACCGTCATAAACAGATACCTTGAAGTCAATAACCGGATAACCGGCTAAAACACCATTCTGCATGGCTTCCTGGATCCCCTGATCGATTGGTCCGATGTATTCCTTTGGAATAGAACCACCGACGGTTTTATTTTCAAAAATATAACCTTCGCCTGGTTCCAGCGGTTCCAGTGTAATAAGACAGTGACCATACTGGCCACGACCACCGGACTGACGGGCAAATTTGCCTTCTGCGTCGACCTTTTTGGTGATCTTTTCTCTGTAGGCTACCTGAGGCTGGCCGATGTTGGCTTCTACCTTAAATTCACGCAGCATACGGTCGATGATGATGTCAAGGTGAAGCTCACCCATACCAGAGATAATGGTCTGGCCGGTTTCTTCATCGGTATGTGTACGGAAGGTAGGATCTTCCTCTGCCAGTTTCTGAAGGGCAACACTCATTTTTTCCTGGCCGGCTTTTGTCTTAGGTTCGATGGCAACATCGATAACCGGTTCAGGGAATACCATGGATTCCAGAATGATCGGATGATCCGGATCAGACAGGGTGTCCCCGGTAGTGGTATCTTTCAGACCAACGGCTGCTACGATATCACCGGTGTAAACCTTGGAGATTTCTTCACGGTGGTTCGCGTGCATCTGCAGGATACGGCCAAAACGTTCTCTTTTACCCTTTGTGGTATTACGAACGTAGGAGCCTGCCTCTGCGGTACCGGAGTAAACACGCATAAATGCCAGTTTACCAACATATGGGTCTGTCATGATCTTGAAGGCCAAAGCGGAGAAGGGTTCTTCGTCGCTTGGTTTTCTTTCGTCTTCTTCTTCCGTTTCCGGATTTGTACCCTTGATTGCCGGTACGTCAAGCGGTGACGGCATATAGTCAACAACAGCGTCCAGCATCATCTGAACACCTTTGTTTTTATAGGAAGAGCCGCAGGTTACTGCGATCAGTTCTACGTTACAGGTTCCTTTACGGATGGCTGCCTTGATTTCCTCAATGGTGATTTCTTCACCTTCCAGGTATTTTTCCATCAGGTTTTCATCTACTTCAGAAAGGGCTTCCAGCATCTTATCACGATAGCTTTCAGCTTCTTCTTTCATGTCGTCTGGAATGTCGGTGATTTCAATTTCTTCACCCAAGTCATCCTTGTAGATTTCAGCCTTCATGGTAAGCAGGTCAATGATACCAATAAAATCACTTTCCTTACCGATTGGCAGCTGGATACATACTGGGTTTGCGCCCAGACGGTCACGGATCATGTCTACCGCATGGTAGAAGTCCGCACCGGTGATGTCCATTTTATTAATGTAAGCCATTCTCGGTACATGGTACTGGTCAGCCTGGCGCCATACGGTTTCAGACTGAGGTTCAACACCGCCCTTGGCACAGAATACCGCTACAGAACCGTCAAGAACTCTTAAAGAACGTTCTACTTCAACGGTAAAGTCAACGTGGCCAGGAGTATCGATAATGTTGATACGGTTGCCTTTCCAATGACAAGTTGTAGCAGCAGAGGTAATGGTGATACCTCTTTCCTGTTCCTGTTCCATCCAGTCCATCTGCGCGCCACCATCATGGGTTTCGCCGATTTTATGGATTTTACCAGAATAGTAAAGGATTCTTTCAGTAGTAGTGGTTTTTCCTGCGTCAATATGCGCCATAATACCGATATTTCTTGTGTTTTCTAAACTATATTCTCTTGGCACAGATTTTTCCTCGCAATTTTAATTTGAATACTAAACAGTAAACATATCGCATAAAATCCAATAAGGATTTTATGCTACCAACGATAATGTGCAAAAGCTTTGTTGGCTTCTGCCATCGCGTGTGTGTCTTCTTTTTTCTTAACGGCTGCACCACTGTTGTTCAGAGCATCCATGATTTCACCGGCTAAGCGGTCCTTCATGGTTTTTTCAGAACGTTTGCGCGCATAAGTAATTAACCATCTTAAAGCCAGAGCCTGTTTACGGTCTGCACGAATTTCGATTGGAACCTGATAGGTGGCACCACCGACTCTTCTTGCTTTTACTTCTAACACAGGTGTGATGTTTGCTAATGCTTCTTCGAACGCTTCTAAAGCATCCTTACCGGTTTTTTCATTTACCTTTGAGAATGCGTCATATACGATTCTCTGGGCAACGCCTTTTTTTCCGTCTAACATAACGTTGTTTACCAATTTGGTAACAACAACGCTACCGTAAATCGGATCAGGCAATACTTCTCTTTTTGGAACTGGTCCTTTTCTAGGCACTTTGCTTCCCTCCTTAACAATTGATGTTCATCGGTACTCGACATCCAAAGTCGTTGTGCTTATACATACAATCTAGATCTATTATCAGATTTGCAGTACGATGCACTACTCTTACTTCTTAGGCTTTTTAGCCCCGTACTTGGATCGAGCTTGTTTACGATTTTCTACGCCAGCGGTATCTAATGCACCACGGATGATCTTGTAACGAACCCCTGGTAAGTCCTTAACACGGCCGCCTTTTACCAGAACGATACTATGTTCCTGTAAGTTATGGCCGATACCTGGGATATAGGCAGTTACTTCCATACCGTTTACCAGTTTAACTCTGGCAATTTTTCTCAGAGCAGAGTTTGGTTTCTTTGGTGTAGATGTTCTAACTGCAGTACAAACACCTCTTTTTTGGGGGTTTGCTTTCAGTGCCGGAGTCTTGGTTTTGATTTCCGAACTTTTTCTTCCTTGTTTAACAAGCTGATTAATGGTAGGCATTCAGTCCTGCACCTCCTTCTTAAAATTTTATATCAAAAATCCAAATGAAAACAGGCAATTTCTGTTAAATCATTCGAAGTTTCAACCAAATATAAGCGTCAAATAAGCGCCCCTCAGGCGCTTGCGCTTTAAAACTATTTCAGCAGTGCGATCACTGCTGCTCCCCGCTCAATGCCGCTGTCCTGACCGAGCGCAATTTTGCTTTCGTAGGGCTCGATGGGAACAGATGCTTCCTCACAGGCGGTGACAATCTTTTCCTTAATAGAATCTTCGGTATCTTCAGCTAAAACAACCACGGTTGCTTTTCCTTCTTTCACAGCTTTCAGAGTCTGCTTTGTCCCGATGACCTTTGGGGTCTCACCAAAACTTTCCAATTTATACCTCCAGCAGTTTATAAGACTTTGCTAAACATACTGTTCTAATATACACTCTTTTCACCAACTTGTCAAGCGGTAATTAAAATTTCCTTTAGTCTGAAAGAAAACCCCGCCGTTTGGCGGGGTTTTACAGGTTTTAGTCGTCAAGATCTCCGATAATCATGTCGCTGTCTTCACTGCTCGCGTTATCTAAGAAATCCATGTCGAACATATCAAAGGCTTTAGCCAGTTCATCGTCTTTTTCAAGATTTTCACGTTCTTCCTGAACGGCTTTGGCCAGGATGTTATCATCATCCATGACAATATCGATGTTTTCGGAAAGATCCTTCACATTGGTAATATCGTCCTTGATCATTTCTTCAACCAGTTCTTCTTCTTCATCATCCTCATCCTCGCGGTCATAGTCGAGCTCGACGCGGCTGTAGGTTTTGACGCCGGTACCGGCTGGTACCAGCTGGCCGATGATGACATTTTCCTTCAGACCAATGAGCGGATCGACCTTGCCCTTGATGGCAGCGTCGGTCAGAACCCGGGTAGTTTCCTGGAAGGAAGCGGCTGAGAGGAAGGAATCCGTTGCCAGGGATGCCTTGGTGATCCCAAGGAGTTCCCGGCTGGCCTGTGCCGGTTCCAGCCCCATATCCAGGGCTTCGTTGTTCTTTTCTTCCATTTCAAAAATATCAGTTAAGGCTCCGGTGATCAGGTCGGTGTCTCCGGCATTTTCAATCTTAACCTTACGCAGCATCTGGCGGATGATCAGCTCAATATGCTTATCGCTGATGTGTACCCCCTGCAGACGGTATACCTTCTGCACTTCGGAGAGCAGATACTGCTGTACGGCGTCGATGCCTTTAATGCGCAGGATATCGTTCGGGTTGATGGAACCTTCGGTAATTTCCTGGCCGGCTTCAATTTTATCGCCATTATGAACCTTTAAGCGTGAGCCGTAAGGAATCAGGTAAACCCTGGATTCACCGTCGGACCCGGTGATAACTGCTTCGGTCTTTTTGCCCTCCAGAATCTCGACACGTCCGGCGATTTCTGAGATGATGGCCTGTCCCTTTGGCTTACGGGCTTCAAAAAGCTCCTCGACACGGGGAAGACCCTGGGTGATGTCGTCTGCGGATGCAACCCCACCGGTATGGAAGGTACGCATGGTTAACTGGGTACCCGGCTCACCGATGGACTGGGCGGCGATGATGCCCACTGCTTCGCCGATTTCGACGGGCTTCCAGCTGGTCATGTCAACGCCGTAGCATTTTTTACAGACGCCATATTTGGAGTTACAGTTGAACACAGCACGGATTACGACTTTTTCAACACCGGCTTCCTGGATGGCTTCGGCCTGGTCGCTGGTAATGACTTCGTCCTTATGGGCCATAATTTCGCCGGTTTCAGGATGCAGAACATCCTCAAAGGCGTAACGGCCTTCAATACGTTCAGCCAGATCTTCGATGACCTCGCCGTGCTCGTTGATGGCAGTTACCTCATAACCACGGGTGGTTCCACAGTCTTCCTCACGGACAATTACGTCCTGGCTGACGTCGACAAGACGCCGGGTCAGGTAACCGGAGTCGGCTGTTCTCAGGGCCGTATCGGCAAGACCTTTACGGGCGCCGTGGGTGGAGGAGAAGAACTCGAGTACGTTCAGGCCCTCACGGAAGTTTGAACGGATGGGCAGCTCGATGACACGGCCGGTTGGGTTGGTCATAAGGCCACGCATACCGGCTAACTGACGGATCTGGTTCTTAGAACCACGGGCCCCGGAATCGGCCATCATATTGATTGGATTCAGGCGGTCCAAATGGCTCAGGAGCGCGTCGGTTACTTCATCGGTTGCGTTATTCCAGATATCAACAACATTTTGGTAACGTTCCTCTTCTGAAATCAGACCACGGCGGAACAGCTTGAGGTTCTTGGCGATCTTTTCATCGGCACGGGCCAGAATTTCTTCCTTGTTCCCAGGTACCTGCATGTCGGCAACACCGACAGTGATGGCGGCCTGGGTGGAATATTTATAGCCCAGACGCTTGATTTCGTCGAGGGTTTCGGAAGTGATGGTCGGGCCATGGGCCTTGAAGCAGCGGTCAACGATCTTGGTCAGTACCTTTTTGTCAACCTGCATATCGACTTCCAGTTTAAAGTAGTCGTCAATGGTTTCACGTTTCACGAAGCCCATATCCTGAGGCAGGATCTGGTTGAAAATGAAACGGCCCACGGTGCTTTCCACCAGACGGGTATAGCTTTCACCATTAATTTCCTTGGTCGTGCGGACCTTAACCTTGGCGTGAAGCTCAACGTCGTGGTTAAAATACGCCATTTCCAGCTCGTTCATGTCACAGAAAATGGAACCAGTTCCCTTGGCGTCTTCTTTATAAAGCGTCATATAGTAAGAACCGAGGATCATATCCTGTGAAGGAACGACAACCGGCGTGCCATCCTGCGGTTTCAGGATGTTGTTGCAGGCCATCATTAAGAAGCGGGCTTCGGCCTGGGCTTCTACAGACAGCGGTACGTGGACGGCCATCTGGTCACCATCGAAGTCGGCGTTGTACGCGGTACAGGCCAGCGGATGGAGCTTGATGGCACGGCCTTCGACCAGAATCGGTTCAAAGGCCTGGATTCCCAGTCTATGAAGTGTTGGTGCACGGTTTAAGAGCACCGGATGTTCGTGAATAACGTCTTCGAGAACGTCCCAGATAATGGGATCGAGTTTTTCGACCATTTTCTTGGCACTTTTAATGTTCTGAGACAGCTGTCTCGCGACCAGCTCGCGCATAACAAAGGGCTTAAACAGCTCGATGGCCATTTCCTTCGGCAGCCCGCACTGGTACATTTTGAGTTCAGGACCAACAACGATAACGGAACGGCCGGAGTAGTCGACACGCTTACCGAGAAGGTTCTGACGGAAACGTCCCTGTTTCCCCTTGAGCATATCACTCAGGGATTTGAACGGACGGTTGCCAGGGCCGGTGACCGCGCGGCCACGGCGGCCATTATCTATTAAGGCGTCGACGGCTTCCTGAAGCATACGCTTTTCATTCTGGACGATGATGTCCGGCGCGTCCAGCTCCAGCAGCTTAATCAGCCGGTTGTTACGGTTGATCACACGGCGGTACAAGTCGTTCAGGTCAGAGGTCGCAAAACGGCCCCCGTCCAGCTGTACCATGGGGCGCAGCTCCGGCGGGATAACCGGGATGGCTTCCATGATCATCCATTCCGGTTTATTGTGGGAATTTCTGAAGGCTTCGATGGCTTCCAGACGTCTGGCCACACGGATTTTTTTCTGGCCGGAGCTTTCCTTAAGCTCTTCCTTAAGCACAGCGGCTTCCTGGTCCAGATCCACCATTTTCAGGAGCTCCTGAATGGCTTCCGCCCCGATACCGGCAGTAAAATCTTTGCCGTAATTGGCTCTTGCTTCCTTATATTCGGTTTCGGACAGCACCTGCTTGTACTGCAGCGGGGTTTCGCCTGGGTCCGTTACCACATAAGAGGCAAAATAGATGATTTTTTCAAGATTACGGGGTGACATTTCAAGGATCAGGCCCATTCGGCTTGGAATGCCCTTGAAATACCAGATATGTGATACGGGTGAGGCAAGCTCGATGTGCCCCATCCGTTCTCTTCTTACTTTTGCTTTTGTTACTTCAACACCACAGTTTTCACAGACGATGCCCTTATGGCGAATACGCTTGTATTTACCACAGTTACACTCCCAGTCTTTGGTTGGTCCGAAGATTTTTTCACAGAAAAGACCTTCTTTTTCCGGTTTCAGGGTTCTGTAATTAATGGTTTCGGGTTTTTTAACCTCACCCCGAGACCACTCTCTGATTTTTTCAGGTGATGCTAATCCAATTTGCAACGACTTAAAGGTAAATTCTTCATTTAACAATTGGTTTTGCTCCCTTCGCATATAAATGGATAATAAAACTTGTCAATTTTCAATTCAACGTAACGAATGCGCCGCTACATTAATGAATCCGGATTGTCGATATCTTCGGCGTCAACGATGGAGATCATATCGGCTCCCTGGAAATCATCCTCGGTCGCGATATTCGCATCGGATTCACCGCCGATTTCATTGGCCAGTTCTTCGACCGGATCGTCTGTAAAGTCACCGTCCAGTATTTCAACGACTTCGTCATCGTTGAGGATCTGAACATCCAGGGCCAAGCTCTGGAATTCCTTCATGAGTACCTTGAAGGATTCCGGAATACCCGGTTTCGGAATGTTTTCACCCTTAACGATCGCTTCGTAGGCGGCGACACGGCCAACGACGTCATCGGATTTAATGGTCAGGATTTCCTGGAGGGTATGGGCTGCGCCGTAGGCTTCAAGGGCCCAAACTTCCATTTCACCGAAACGCTGTCCACCGAACTGGGCTTTACCACCCAGCGGCTGCTGGGTAACTAAGGAGTAAGGTCCGGTTGAACGGGCATGCATTTTATCATCGACAAGGTGATGGAGTTTTAAGTAGTACATATAACCAACGGTTACCGGATTGTCGAAGGGTTCGCCGGTACGTCCGTCGTACAGCTTGATTTTACCATCGCTTGGCAGGTCTGCTTTTTCGAGAAGCTCTTCAATGTCTTCTTCGTTGGCCGGGTCAAATACCGGGGTGGCAATGTGCCAGCCAAGGGCCTTCACAGCCATACCCAGATGGACCTCGAGTACCTGTCCGATGTTCATACGGGAAGGTACGCCAAGGGGGTTCAGCACAATATCCAGCGGCGTGCCGTCCGGCAGGAACGGCATATCTTCCTGAGGCAGAACGCGGGAGACAACCCCTTTGTTCCCATGGCGGCCGGCCATTTTATCCCCAACAGAGATTTTACGCTTGGTTGCAATATAGACACGCACCATGGTGTTGACGCCTGGCTTTAAGTCCTCGTCCTTATTGGCTCTTGAGAACACCTTCACGTCCACGACGATGCCGGATTCACCGTGCGGTACCTTCAGCGAGGTATCCCGGATTTCCCGGGCCTTTTCGCCAAAGATGGCGCGGAGCAGCTTTTCTTCTGCTGAAAGGTCAGTTTCACCCTTTGGTGTAACCTTACCGACTAAAATATCCTCAGATTTTACCTCGGCGCCCACAAAGATAATCCCGCGTTCATCAAGGTTGCGCAGTGCGTCTTCCCCGACATTCGGAATATCACGGGTGATTTCTTCTGGTCCGAGCTTTGTTTCACGGGCTTCACACTCAAACTCCTCAATATGGATGGAGGTGTACTTGTCCGTTTTCAGCATATTTTCATTGATCAGGACCGCATCCTCGTAATTGTAGCCTTCCCAGGTCATAAACCCGATTAAGGCGTTGCGGCCAAGGGCCAGCTCGCCCATTTCAGTGGAAGGACCGTCGGCGATGATTTCGCCGGCTTTTACACGCTGTCCCTGAACAACCAGCGGCTTCTGGTTCACACAGGTTCCTTGATTTGAGCGTTTGAATTTTAATAATTTATGCTTTTCAAGGCTGCCGTCGCTGTCTCTGCGGATGCGGATATGATCAGCGTCCACAAACTCAACGGTTCCGGCTTCCCCTGCGATGGCACAGACGCCGGAGTCCTTGGCGGCCTTGTGTTCCATCCCTGTCCCGACAACCGGAGCCTTTGGAATGAGCAGCGGCACTGCCTGACGCTGCATGTTGGCGCCCATGAGGGCACGGTTGGCATCATCATTTTCAAGGAAAGGAATGAGGGCCGTCGCCACAGATACGACCTGTTTTGGCGAGATATCCATAAAATCCACACGGTCTGGCGCAACGGTGACAAAGTCACGGCTTGAGCCGGCACGACCGGTGATCTGTTCGTTGACAAACCTGTTGTTTTCATCCAGCGGCTCATTGGCCTGGGCGATAGCATATTGGCCTTCTTCATCGGCTGAGAGATAGTGAATCTCATCCGTTACCACCCCGTCAATAACCTTGCGGTAAGGGGATTCGATAAAGCCATACTCATTGACACGGGCAAAGGTCGCCAGTGAACCGATCAGACCGATGTTCGGGCCTTCAGGCGTTTCGATCGGGCACATACGGCCGTAATGGCTGTGATGCACGTCACGGACTTCGAAGCCGGCGCGCTCACGGGAGAGACCGCCAGGTCCAAGAGCGGACAGACGGCGTTTGTGTGTCAGCTCAGACAACGGGTTATTCTGGTCCATAAACTGTGACAGCTGGGAGCTCCCGAAGAATTCCTTCAGCGCTGCGTTTACCGGACGGGTGTTGATCAGCCCCTGTGGTGTCAGGATCTCATCATCCTGAACCGACATTCTTTCACGAACGACTCTCTCCATACGGGAAAGGCCAATGCGGAACTGATTCTGCAAAAGCTCTCCAACCGAGCGGAGACGGCGGTTGCCCAGGTGGTCAATATCGTCTGTGTTCCCGATGCCGTAATCAATACCGATAAAATAAGAAACCGTGGCAAAGAGGTCGGACTGAAGAATATGCTTCGGCACCAGACGTTCCATGTGGTTTTTAATTTCATCATGCTTTTCTTCATCGGTCATTTCTTCATTGTCAAGGATCTGCATGAGCGCTTCGCGGCAGACCAGTTCCTTAATTTCCAAATCGCTGATATCAAAGGGGATATCCTGGGTATGAATATCAACGAAGCCATTCCCGATGACGCGGACGATTTTATCCTCGCCCTGGTGCAGGACCCTGACATTGACCACATTGATCCCGGCATTCTGGATCTGCCATGCAACGTCCTTTTTAAAGATCTGGCCTTCCTCTGCCAGGACTTCGCCGGTTTCAGGATCGATGACGTCCTCTGCGGCAACCTGCCCGGTAATACGGGTAGCCAGAGATAATTTCTTATTGTATTTATAGCGGCCGACGCGGGCTAGGTCGTAGCGGCGGTCGTCAAAAAACATGGAGTTCAGCAGTGACTGGGCGCTTTCCACGGTTGGCGGCTCACCCGGACGCAGTCTTTTATAAATTTCCAGAAGACCGTCACGCTCGTCCTTCATGCCTGCGGTTTCATCCTTCTTGATGGTTTCCAGCAGACGGTAGTCGTCCCCGAAGACCTCGAGAATTTCCTCGTTGCTGCCAAGGCCAAAGGCGCGCAGCAGCGCGGTAATCGGAAGCTTGCGGGTACGGTCGATCTTGACGTACATGATATCGTTGGAATCGGACTCGTATTCCAGCCAGGCCCCGCGGTTCGGGATAACCTGCGCCGAATAAAGCTTTTTACCAAGCTTATCACGGGTCAGGGTGTAGTAAGCACCCGGAGAACGTACCAGCTGGCTGACGATAACACGTTCCGCACCGTTGACAATAAAGGTCCCGGTATCGGTCATTTTATGCAGATCGGCCATGTAGACCTTCTGTTCTTTTACTTCATTCTTTTCTTTGTTGATTAAACGGACACGCACCTTCAAAGGCACATAGTAAGTCTGATCCCGTTCCTTACATTCCTCAATGCTGTATTTCGGTTCGCCCTCGATGGCGTAGTCCACAAACTGCAGCACCAGATTACCGGTGTAGTCTGTAATTTCGTGGATATCGTCAAACACTTCCTGGAGGCCTTTTTCAATAAACCATTTGTAGGAATCAAGCTGTACTTCTAATAAGTTCGGCATCTCAAGGACTTCAGTAATCTTTGAGAAGCTCTGTCTGGTTCTTAATCCGTATTGTACAGGATGCACCATAACCATCCATTATCACCCCTTGCAAATTATTTCGGCATTTTCAAAATACACTTTTTTAAGCGTATGCTCTTTTCTTTGTCGCAAAATTGTGGTACTATTTATAGAGTGGTAATTCTTCCCAGTTTCGGGAATTGCCGCGAAAAAATAAAAACGGACCAAGACGAATTCCAGACCTTTGATCAGTCTGAAAAAGCGCAGCCTGCTTAAGAATTCAATTCATTAAGCATTTGGTCTGCCTTTGATCAGCAAACCCACGCCCCATCCACAAGTCTATTTTAATTTAGTTCCTATTTATTGACGTCAGTCGGTCACATAAATAGCACAATTTTATCTTCTAATGCAATTTAATATCTTATCATAATAAATTTTGGCCGTCAAGGCTTTTTTTGTTGGAAAATTAAGCCTGTCAATCCCTTAAGCTATTCCTTTAAGGAAACTACCCTGCCGCCATCTTCACCACGAGCTTAAATTTAACACAAATTTAACATTCCGCCATTGACTTAAGGTCTTAAAAACTGCTATAATGCACTAACAGTTGAAAAGGGAGTAGTTTAAGACGCGCCGTCAACACCACGGTTTTTTAACCTGGCGGTGTGCGCCTATGATTTTTGGTAACGAGACTTTTCGACAGCCTGGCAAAAGGGCTGCCGGAAGTCTTTTTTTGATGCTTCCGGTGTATACAATCTTGACAAAGGAGTATCAATGATGTCAGAAACCTTTTTTAACCGTTCTGCACAGGAAACACTGGACGAGCTGCACACCTCCGCCACGGGCCTCAGTACCGCCGAGGCCGAAAGCCGGTCCAAAACCTTTGGCCCAAACAAGCTTTCAGAGGGTAAGAAAAAAAGCGTCGCCGTGGTTTTTCTGGAGCAGTTCAAAGATCTGCTGGTAGTGATCCTTACCATCGCCGCCATTATTTCCCTGCTTTCGGGTGAAAGCGAGAGCACCATTGTTATTTTTGCTGTTTTACTTCTAAACGCCGTACTCGGCACCGTTCAGTATGTTAAAGCTGAAAAATCCCTTGAGAGCCTGAAGGCCATGTCCTCACCTGTGGCACGGGTGATCCGTGACGGCGCCCGTCTTGAGATCCCCTCTCAGGAGGTTGTACCCGGCGATATTCTGCTGCTGGAAGCCGGCGATCTGGTTGTCGCCGACGGACGGATTCTGGAAAACTTTTCCCTCAAGGTCAACGAAAGCTCACTGACCGGGGAATCCGAAAGTGTTGAAAAAACCGCGGACACCATCCCCACCGAAAAGGTAGCCCTCGGTGACCAGATCAACATGGTTTTCTCAGGCTCTCTGGTAACCTATGGCCGGGCAACCGTTGTGGTCACCGCCACTGGCATGGGCACAGAGCTCGGGAAAATCGCCTCGCTTATGAACCAGACTCAGCAGCGCAAAACGCCGCTTCAAACCAGTCTGGACAATTTCAGTAAAAAGCTGGCCGTGATTATTCTGGCTGTCTGCGTGGTGGTTTTTATGCTCTCGGTTTTCCGCAGCCATATGCCGGTTTTGGATTCTCTGATGTTCGCCGTGGCTCTGGCGGTAGCGGCCATTCCCGAGGCGCTCAGCTCCATTGTGACCATCGTGCTGGCCATGGGCACTCAGAAAATGGCCAAACAGAACGCAGTTATCAAAGACCTGAAAGCGGTCGAAAGCCTTGGCGCGGTGTCGGTTATCTGCTCGGATAAAACCGGCACGCTCACCCAGAACCGCATGTGTCCCCAGAAAATTTACGCTGACGGCAGGCTCACTGCCTGCGAGGATTACGACCTCACCAACGACGCGCAGCGCCTGCTGTTAAAAATCGCCCTGCTGGCCAGCGACGCCACCACCGATGAAGACGCCGGCACCTCCATCGGCGATCCCACCGAGGTCGCCCTGGTACAGATCGGCGACTCCTTCGGCATTGAGGAATCCACCTACCGCAGCCAGCATCCCCGCCTGCGTGAGCTGCCCTTTGACTCTGACCGTAAGCTCATGAGCACCCTGCACGAGCTCGAAAAGATACCGACCCTGCTGACAAAGGGCGCCCTCGACGTGATGCTCGAGCGCTCCAACTGGATTTACACCACCGGCGGCATCGTACCCATGACCGACGAAAAGCGCAGTGAGATCATTAACACTAACCGCTCCCTGTCTGAGGAAGGGCTCCGTGTTCTGGCCTTTGCCTACCGTGAACTGCCCGAAGTCCGGGATTTATCCATTGATGACGAAAATGACTTTGTGTTCGTGGGCCTCATCTCCATGATCGACCCGCCCCGTCCGGAATCTGTCCAGGCTGTGGCCGACGCCAAGCGCGGCGGTATCCGCACGGTCATGATCACCGGCGACCACAAGATCACCGCCACCGCCATCGCGCGGCAGGTCGGTATCTTCGAGGCAGGCGACATTGCTGTGGAGGGCGTTGAGCTGGACGCCATGACCGATGCCGAGCTGGACGAAAAGCTTCCCCGCATTTCCGTCTACGCCCGCGTATCGCCTGAACACAAAATCCGGATTGTCGACGCCTGGCAGCGCCAGGGACGCATCGTCTCCATGACCGGCGACGGCGTCAACGATGCGCCGGCCCTCAAAAAGGCCGACATTGGCGTGGCTATGGGCATCACCGGCACCGAGGTCAGCAAGGACGCAGCGTCCATGATCCTGACCGACGATAACTTTGCCACCATTGTCAAAGCTGTCATCAACGGTCGTAACATTTACGCCAACATTAAAAACGCCATCCAATTTTTGCTCTCGGGCAACACCGCGGGTATCCTCTGCGTGCTTTACGCCTCGCTGATGGCCCTGCCTGTCCCCTTTGCCCCGGTACACCTGCTGTTCATCAATCTGCTGACGGACAGCCTGCCTGCCATCGCCATCGGTATGGAGCCCTCACGCCGCGGGCTGTTAAACCAGCCGCCCCGCAACCCCAAAGAACCGATTTTAAACCAAAATCTGCTCAGACGTATTGTCTCACAGGGGCTGCTGATCGCCATTGCCACCATGGCTGCCTTTTACCTCGGGCACCAGTCCGGCAACGCTATGCTGGCCAGCACCATGGCCTTCGCGACCCTGACTCTGGCCCGTCTCTTTCACGGCTTTAACTGCCGTGGCGACGAGTCCATTTTCCGCTTGAAGTTCGGAACCAATAAATATTCGCTCATGGCATTCTTTGGCGGTGTTCTGCTTTTGGCGGCAGTCCTGTTTATCCCAGGCCTTAACACCCTGTTCTTTGTAGCCCCTCTGAGCATGACCCAGATTGGCCAGATTGCCCTGCTGGCGTTTCTGCCGACACTGATCATCCAAATTGTCAAGGTGGCCGCCGGTTCCCGTATTGTGAGCGGCAAAGCAGACCTCTCAGATGACTAAACATTTAAAAGCCCGGTTTTCTTTTGAAAAACCGGGCTTTTTTTCCGCTACATCAGTAAAAACATCGCGAAGCTGAACATCATTTCCTCATTTCCCTGAAAGGCTTCAATGGCGTATGGAATGGCCTCCTCGGGAATCTCATATTTTTCAATGTTGGCTTCATAATCACGATAGTATTCCGAATTTATATTCATCTTTTTCTCCTTAATAGACGCCGTATTCCTTGACAAAATTCAGCAGTTCCTTATACAGAGCAGCATTCATTTTGAAGATGACTTTCATTCTCTTGACGAGGACTCATAAGCGTCTCGCAAAAGCACTAAAAAAAGCCCTGTTCTTCACTAAAAAGAACAGGGCTTTCAGACCGTCAGGGTCTTTTATTGATTTCATCAATATATTTTCGGTTTAAAAAATACATTTCCTCCACAAGGTTTCTCATCGAGTGCTCCTGCGCCTTCCCCAGAAAATCAAAGCCTGGTATGGCGGGATTAATCAGCAGATGCTGTAAAAAATCATGCAGCTTATACGCATATTTTCGGCCAAATATGGCCTTTTTCTCAAGCTTGCTGACTTCCGACTGGCTGATCCCGATCAATATGGCTATATCCTTCTGGCTCATGCCATAGCAGGCCCGGAGCTGCCGCTCATAGGCTGCAATCTCCTCAATGATTTTCTGAAGCTCCGTGTAATATTTTTCTTCTTCACTCACATTTTCTTTATATTTTATGGTTTTCTTCATAGTATTTTTCAAGCATTTTAAAACAGCTGATAATAATAATGATGTACACCAGACAGGTCGGCAGCGCCATGATGATTGACAGGGTCTGCAGCTCCGCAAGCGAACCGCCAAAGACCATCAGCACCATTGGGATCGCCGCCATGCAAAAGGCCCAGAAGATCGTCAGCCTTTTACTGGGCCGTTCCCCCAGCTGAATTTTTTTTGATGAAACCATGGCCAGAGTATAGGCCGCAGAGTCAAAGTTGGTCGCCATGGAGATAATGGAGGTGATCAGGATAGCCACCACAAACAGTGTTCCGATGGGTAGCTTGCTGAAAACATCGACTACCGTGGCCGGACCGCCGTTCTCCGTTACGCCCTTGACCACATCGTACGCGCCGCTGAGCTGCTGATCCATAAAGAAATTCCCGAAAATGGAGAAAAATACAAAGGATCCTAAAAAGCCATAGCCCAGGCCCCCGAAAATAACCTGCTTAATGGTTCTGCCCTTAGAGATTTTCGCGATAAACAATCCCATAAAAATTGAATAGGACATCCACCAGGCCCAGTAAAAAACAATCCATTTTTCAGGATGTCCGCTATTGTTAACGGGATCCATATATGTACTCATATGCACAAATTCCTGGAGCATGATGCCCAGAGAGGTGGTCTGCATTTTTATGATAAAGGTGGTATTGCCAAGGATAAAGAGGATAACCACCGTGGCCAGCATCAGAAAAATATTAATATCACTCAGGATCTTGATGCCGCGTTTGATCCCCTTGTAGGCGCTGATGGTAAAAATACAGGTGACCAGAACCATTACCCCAAACCGCAGCACCGGCGTGTCCTCAATGCCAAAAAGCTTGTTGAGGCAGGCGGAAACCAAGGGCGACCCAATGCCGAGGGCTGTCCCGACACCACCTAAAAGACCAAAAATAAAGAAAATATTGATAACTTTTCCTAAAGGGCCATCGACCCGGTCTCCGAGAATTTCACGGCAGACATTGGCAACATCAAATTTTTCCTGTTTTAAATTAAAATGCACAAAGGCAAAAGCTACGGCCGGTATCAAATAGACACTCCACGCAGAAATTCCCCAATGGAAAAGCGGTAAGGTCGCCGCATATTCTGCGGCTCTGGCACTTAACGCATCAACGCCGTACGGCGGTTCCATGTAGTGAAAGACCCATTCGATACTGCCCCAATAAAGAAACCCGGCGGCCATGGACGCACAAAACATCATGGACGCCCACGAAAACTCGCTGTATTCCTTTTCACCTTCGCCCAACTTAATATTTCTAAACTTGCTCGTCCCTAAAACAATACATAAAATAATCGAGATAAAGACAATCCATACATAAACAAATCCAAGATTCGTCGCGATAAATGCGTTGACACTGTTAATCAGCCACCGGCTCCAATCCGGGCTGACAAACAAGCAGGCGCATACGACAATGACAAAAGCCAGTACAACACCGATCATTATTTTATCAATATTTTTTCGGTTATTGCCTTCCATAATTTACCCCTCTCTTTCATAAGGAGCCTGCTTTCACAGGCTCCCTCTCACGTATCAAACCTTTTTTAGCTCTCGACAGCCTCTGCGTCTTTGGCATTGTGCTTTTTCATGTAAATCTGAGTCGCGATACAGCCACCAATAGCGATGACCGCGCTAACGGTCAGACAAATGAAAATGTAGGTGTAGCCCTTGAGCGCATAATTGTCAATGAAGCTGCCAAACAGCTGGTGCATAAAGCTTTCCGGCAAAAATCCGATCACGGACAGCAGGCCCGAGGCCGCACCGAAGATATGGGCCGGCACATGGGTTTCTGTCAGAATGGAGGATGCAACACCGTAAGCGCCGTTGGCCAAAAAGCCCAAAACCAGGGTAATGACAATGGCAACCATCATAAAGCCTGCGGTCTGCGGCAGAATCAAATAAGCAAAACAGCAGACCGCGCAGGCGGCCATCACCACCAAAATGGTTTTGGAGGGTGAGTTCACCTTTTTGGCGATTCCGCCCAGCAGCGGCGCGGAAATAATGGCAATCCCGTAATAGCGGATCATCCCCACAATACTGACCAGGGTCAGCGGCGCTAAAAACGCGTCGGTGAGGTATGGGGTGGTGTAGTTCATGCCCATGTAGACAATCATGACAAAGAACAGCGTGCCGCTGGCCAGCCAGACACCCGGATGCTTGAGCGCCTCAATGAATTCGTTAATATTAAATTTTTTGTCCGGGTCATTGCTGACCTCGTCCTTAAATCTTGGAATCGCAAAGATTGAAATAATACCCAGCACTAAGATAACCGACGCCAAGAATACCAAGGACACACTGACCCCAATCCGATAGTCAGGCATGGCGTTAAAAACAGCTAATGTAACAGCGTTGATGGCCAGACCGCCAAGCCCGTACAGCGCGTAGCTCACACCCACAACGGCCGGGTAGTCCGCTTCGGCCGCGGCAAAGCGCAACAGTTTATAACGGCATCCCCAGAAAATAAGAATGGTCGTCACCGCCATAACGGCAAAAATTAAAACCAGAATCGGATAAGACGGCAGGGACGCGTACCAGTAGACAACGGCCGCGGTGCTGATAAAGCCGCCGGCCGCCAGTGTCCTGAGTCTGACCTTATCTGCTACAATCCCGCAGGGAATATAGAGAATGGTCGCCATGATCCCGTACATGCCGGATAAAAAACCCAGCTGGGCGTTGGTAATGTTGAGCCCCATCAATAGCGGTTCGTAAAATACATTTTTTAAATAGATCGGAACATAGATAATCCCGCTGCCGGCACCGGATAAAAAGATGAGCAGCGCGCGCCTGAATTTGGACAGTTGTTGATAGGTAACTTCTTGTTTTTTCATCTTATTTGACACGGCTGCATTTCGATCAGCCGTATCTACCCCCTTATGTATATAAAATCCTTTTGAAACGCATACCTAAATCACTATGAAAAGTCCTTTGGAGAAACACATTGGCGGGGCAACTGCTCCGCCAATATAAGCATAATTATTTGATCTTGAATTTTTCCGGAAGGTGTTCGTTCAGCAGGTCTTTCTGAGCCTGTGTCATATCCGGTAACTCAA